>NZ_JALPKQ010000005.1:0-166045 GCF_051383655.1 Geodermatophilus sp. CPCC 205761 | reverse complement strand
CCGCAAGGTCATCAAGCGCGCCTCCACCATCAAGAAGGCGAAGGTTGCCTGACCCGGCACTAGTAGCGCGCCGTCCTCCAGTCCGGCCGACGTGAGACGACGTCGCATGCGGAGTCCCGCGTCACCCCCCGTCACTGTCCGGGCAGCGGTCCGCCGGTCAGCGCCATCGTCGACACGCAGGTGCGACGTCATCCCGGGTAGGGTCCGCGCACCAGATCGGCGGCGATGGCGGTGAAGGCCGATGTCGAAGGGCGTTGTCCCGGTCCCGCGCCGTGCCCCCACCTGCCCTCTCGAACCGCGACAGCGCCCTGCGGACGGTGCCGCCCTCGCCCAACTCGCAGTGTTCTGCGTCGGGGTGGTGCTGTCCTACGGGCTCGGCACACTGACGCAGGCGGTGTTCCTCGTCGGCCTCATGTTCGTCACCCTGGTGCTTCCCGCGTGGCACCGCATGGCCAACCGTCAAGACATCTCCGTCTTCCTGCTCGCACCCACCATCATCTCGGCCACGCAGAACGTCTACCTGCTGACGGTGGCCGATCGGGTCAGCGCCGTGCAGCTCCAGTTCCTGATCGTCGTCAACTACGCGCTCGCGGCGACGCTGCTGCTCTTCCTGCTGCCCTTCCGTGCGGGGTTGCAGGAGCCGGGACGGACGTTGTCCCGCTCCATCTGGACGTGGCTCGTGATCCTGGTCGGCTATGGGGGCATGACGGCCGCGGCCTTCGGTACGGACCCCATGGCGGCGGTCGCCTCCCTCAGGAACCTGACGACTCCCTTCCTCTTCTGCCTCCTCGGTCTCTACGCCTCATCACTGGCCAGCCCGGCGCGGTACGCGCGGATGGTCGCGGTCCTCGGGGTGGTGGTGGTGGCGTTCGGCCTCTACGAGTTGCTCTCGCCGGACTTCTGGCAGCGCAGCGGCATCGCCGCGCTGTGGGACGGCAAGGGCATCGCCGTAGCGCCCGGCACGGGCCTACCGGCCAACTTCTACTCGTCGGAGTTCATCGGCGGCAGCCAGATACGCAGGATGGCCGGCTCCTTCGCGGACCCGGTGAACCTGGGGACGTTTCTCCTCGCCGCGCTCATCGCCGCCTGGATGACGAGGAAGTGGCTGAGCATGGTGCTCATCACGTGCGGCGTGGTGGCTGCGGTGAGCAAGGGAGCGATCCTCGGCATCCTGGTGTTCCTGACACTCTGGTTGCGCCGGCGCACCAGCCCCGGCCTCTTCATCCTCCTGTCACTCCCCATCCTCGGCGCCGCCGTGGCCATGTACGTGTTCGTCCAGGACAACTCGACGGGCAGCACCACAGCGCACATCAACGGGTTGACCGCAGCCTTCGTCGAACTGCCGCAGCACCCGTTCGGACGGGGACTGGGCAACATCGGGGTCCTCGCCGGCCTGCTCGGCCAAGGAGCGACCTCCGCGATCACGGAGAGCGGCGTCGGGATGGTCATCGGCCAACTCGGCATCGTCGGCCTCGTCCTGTACACGTGGTTCTTCCTGGAGCTCGCACGAGCCACACGAACGGTGGCAGACCCACGCGAGAAGCTCGCGGTGATCGGTCTGCTGGCTGCATTCGTGTTGAACGCGGCCTTCAACGAGGTGGCACTCAGCCCCAACTCCGCGGCACCATACTTCCTGCTCACAGGCCTCGTCCTCGGGCGGCAGGCATCTGTGCCCATCCCGGCCAGACGCGTGCCGCCGCGTCATGCAGGAGCGGGCAGCTGGAGTGGGAAGGCCGCGGGTCGGCCTCCCGTGACGATCCCCTCGGAGGGGACACCCATCCGAGGCGTGACGAGAGGAGGCAAGCCCGGTGCCCGGTGACGATGAGATCCCCCAGCAAGGGCCACGGACGCCACGTGGACGAGTCGTCATCATCGGGACACGCGGCTACCCCAGCTACTACGGGGGATTCGAGACACTCGTCCGCCGCCTCGCACCGCACCTCGTCGACGAGGGCTGGGAGGTGACCGTGTACGGGCGCGCCGGATCGACCCGTCCCGACGACCCCGAGCGAGACGCCAGAATCGCCACCGTCGACACTCCGGGACGGGAGAGCAGGTCACTGAGCACGCTCTCGTACGGCCTCACGTCGAGCCTCCATGCTGCGAGAACCCGACCTGACGTCGCTCTGGTGATGAACGTCGCCAACGGCTACTGGCTACCGCTGCTCAAGGCCCGCGGCATACCGACGGTCGTGAACGTCGACGGGATCGAATGGGATCGCGACAAGTGGGGCCGGCTGGCCCGGTCGGTGTTCCGCGGCGGAGCCCGGGCCACTGCTCGCTTCGCCGACGTGCTGGTGTACGACGCGGAGGCCATCCGCGACCGTTGGGTCAGGGACTTCGGGCGCGACGGGGTGGTCATCCCCTACGGAGGCCAGCCGCCCGGGGATCTTCCGCTCCTCGACGGGCTGCGCCACCGGGGATACGCCCTGATGGTGGCCCGTCTGGTGCCCGAGAACACCGTGCCGCAATTCCTCGAGGCCGCTTCGGAGATGAGCCGGGTGGCCGACGTGGTGGTGGTCGGCACCTCGGGTTACGGCGGCGAGCTCGACGCCCGGGTCGCTGCGCTCGCCGCCGGCAACCAACGGATCCGGTGGCTCGGCCACGTCAGTGACGACCGCACGCTGTTCTCCCTGTGGCAACACGCCGGCGCGTACTTCCACGGGCACAGCGTCGGCGGGACGAACCCGGGACTGGTCCAGGCCATGGCGTGTGGAGCGCCGGTCGTCGCCCGGGACACTGTCTTCAACAGAGAGGTGCTCGACGACGCCGGCGTCTTCGTGGGGCCCACGCCGACCGACATCCGCGACGGGATGCTCGCGACCCTGTCGGACCCGTCCCTGCAGGACAAGCTGTCCCAGGCGGCTCTCGCCCGAGCACAGGCCCACTACAGGTGGCCGGACATCAACCAGGCGTACGGGAGAACCCTCATCGACGCCTGTCGCTCCAGCGAGGTCGCGTCATGACCTCGGCGACTTCGCGAACCGCCCTCGGACACAGCGACGCAGCACTGTCGCAGCGACCCCGCCTCAACCGGCTGCGCCTGCGCCGGCCGGCTGAGGGGCGCGCGCAGCGACCTCCGGATCGCCGTCCTCCGCTCGTCGTCGTCAACCCGCTCAGCGCGGCCCTGCGACACTACGAGTCAGAGATCGTCAGTCTCGTGGGCGACGCCGAGACCGCCCCGCTCTCATTGACCACGGCGGAGCCCTCGGTCGATGGTCGGCATCGGCTGCGTTGGCTCGTCAGCTACCTGATCCTCCTCCTGAGGGCAGGTCGGCGAGCACGATCCCGAGCACGCTGCAAGGTGCTCGTCATCTGGCCTGTCGTCGGTTACTGGGACCTGGTCCTGATCCGACTCATCGTCGGGCGAAGTGGCACCCTGGTCATCCACGATCCCGTGCCACTGGTTCGCGCACGGGGTTACGGGGCGGTCGCTCGGTGGGCCGGCGTCCATCTGGGTGGTGGCGTTCGCATCATCGTGCACAGCAGGGTGGCCGCGGACGCACTGGATCCCCGGCTGCGGTCGGAATCCGTCGACCTCCTGCCGCACCCGATGCTCGTCCCCGACTCAGGACGTGACGGTGGTGCCGACCGAAGGCGGCCGATCGTGCGGATCGTGGGCCAGTACAAGGCGCACCGGGATCTCGAGGCCCTCCGCCTGGTTGCGGAGCAACTCGGGGACACCAGGGTGCTGGAGATCCACGGTCGCGGATGGCCGGACGTCCCCGGCTGGCTCGTCCGCGACGCGTTCGTCCCCGAACAGGAGTTGGACCGGCTCATCGCATCGAGCGATGCTGTACTGATCCCGTATCGCCGGTTCTTCCAGAGCGGCATCGCCATGCGCTGCCTGGAACACGGCACCCCGGTCGTCGGCCCCCGTGACTCGAGCCTGAGCGAGGTCTTCGGCCGCCACTCGCATCTGCTCGTCGACGGTCACGACGACTGGTCCCGCGCCATCGACCACGCCACCTCGGAGGGCATCTCGGAGACCCGGAAGGCGGCCGCCCGATGGCGGTCGACCTGCGAGCGCACGTGGAAGGCCTGGCGGAATGGGCCCGCACCGGCGTGACGAAAGCGCCCAGACGCGTGCTCCCGCGGGGTCGGTCATGACGACGCGCAGGAGAAACCGCAGGCACCGCCCTGGCACGCGATGAGTCTCCTGACGAATCGCATCGTCCGAGTCGGGCTTCGGGGCCCCGTCGCCTCCATCGCCTCCCAGGCGGCCGGGCTGCTGCAACTGGCGCTGTTGCTCCTGCACGGAGGGGCAACTGCGGCCACGGACGCCTACCTGTACCTGTTCACGTTGGGACAGACACCGGTTCTCCTCCTCGTCGTGGGCGTCGTGTATCCCATGCTGCTGAACGACCAGCGCATCTCGCCCCGAGGCCTACGCCGTCTGCGGGTCGCAGCACCGCTGCTCGGAGCCACGTTCGTCCTCGCGGGTTCTCTGTGGCTCCACGCGAACCGGGGGCTGGACGGGCAGTTCGTCGCGATCGCCGTCGCCTTGCTCCTCAACGCCGTCCTCCAAGGGAGGTTGTTCTTCCGGGCGGTGGTTGCCGAAGCCGCCGGGGACGCGCTGTGGATCGCCGGGATCGCGCTCCCCGCCAACGTCTGCGCCTGCATCGCCCTCGCCTTCCCCTGGGGATCCTCAGAAGACGCCACGACAGCCATGGTCGTGGCTCTGGTCGCGGGGAACGTCACGCTGCTCGCGGTCATGGCACGACGGAGGATCGGCCACGCGGTCCTGAGTGGGGCAACCGAGAGCGAGCCGGAGAAGATGGCATCGCTCTGGTACTTCGGTCTGGCCTCGGCCAGCCACATCAGCCAAGCGGTCTTCACGTCGCTGGCAGTGATCCTCCCACCTTCGAGCGTGACGATCATCAACGTCGCGACCAAGGTCGTCACGTCGGTCACGGGGACCTTCACGAACGCCGTGATGCCCGTTCTGGTCCACCAGCGGACGGACAGCCCCGCCCAAGCGCGTCGCTTCCAGCGGCTCATGATCGGGCCGCTGCTCGTCGTGGGCGCCGGCGCCTGCGCGGCGGCCGCCGTTCTCAGTCGGCAACTCCTGCCCATCGCGGTCATCGTCGCGGTATGGCTTTTGGCGTCGTCCGCCGCGCACATCGCCCAGCGGACGTCCTTCCGCTTCCTCCCCCCAGTCGCCATGCGGGGTCCGATCGTGGGCGTGGCGGCCATCGTGGCCCTGACCGCGGCCCTGGCCCCGACCCAGGTGTTCGGCGTTTCGATCCTGCTGTGCGCCTATGCCGCCATCGATGCGGTGACGGCGGCCGTCCTGCTCTGGAAACTGCACGATCGGACGATCAGTGTCCTGGCCTGGGCAGTCTTCGCAGCGCTCGTCATCTTCCCGTTCGTGTCGACCACCGGGTTCTCCTCAGCGTGATGATCCAGCCTGTGCGAGTCGGGAGCCGATGTCATGAGTGCTCGTCCCGCTGACCGGGGTTCTACGGGGACGACCGCGCCGAGACGCTCACCCATCCCTTCTGGCCGAGGCATCGGCGATCCGACGGGTGTGCACATCCGGGTACTGGCTGACCTCCGGTCCGAGTCCGTGAGGCTGAGCCCGCTTCTCACGCCGACAGAAACGCACTACTTCGACGCGGGGAGGCGCACGACGTCGACGCACTACTTCGGCGCAGGTCCCGACGTCGTCGACCTGCCCATCCCCCCGCACACCCACCGGACCTCCTTGGTGCGGGCGATGTGGCGGATCGCCACCGCGAGCGCTGCAGTTCTCGAACTGCCGGAGCCGCTGTGGGCCAGGTTCCTGCCGCGCACCGTCTGCCTGGCCATGTCATGGACCCTCTCCGGGCTGCTCCGCGGACGGTGGCGTCGCGCTCGGACGTACGCCATCGAGAACAACGACCCGGTGTCGGCACTCATCGGCAGCCGGGTGCCTCCCGATCCCGTCGCCAAGGCCCTCCGCATGGGCATCGGGCTCCTGGTGCGGCTGATGTACGAGAAGATCGCCTTCGGTTCCGACGCCGCTGCCGCTGCCTACCGGTCCCTGCCTGGAGTCGCACGGATCGAACACCGGGTCTTCACCGAGCTCCCCGCTCGACCCGGGAGACCGGCCTCCCGGCCACCGCTCCAGCGATCAGCCGTCTTCGTGGGTGAGCTCGCACCACGCAAGGGGTTGTCGATCTTGCTGGATGCATGGCGGTACGTGGAGGCAAGGTTCCCGGATGCCCAGTTGCACGTGATCGGGAGTGGACCGCTGTACAGGGCGGCGACCGACTGGGCGGGGACGCGTCCCACGGCACGGACCCTCCACGGCCAGCTGCCGCAGCGCGACGTCATCGAACTCCTGCCCGGGTTCACCGTGCTCGTCGCACCGTCGATCCGATGGGGGCGGTGGCGGGAGCAGATCGGGCTGCCCATCACGGAGGCCCTGCAATCGGGACTCACCGTGGTGACGACGACCGAGACCGGGCTGGCGCCGTGGCTGCGCGAGCACGGCCATCACGTCCTCACGACACCCCTGACGGCCGAGGCGCTGGCCGAGGCCCTCTCCAGTGCTCTCGACGACCCGCTCCCCCGACAACGGGTGCTCGACTCCCTGCCTGCGGTGTCCACACGTGTCGAGTCCGATCGCTGGCTGCACTCCTGAGTCCAGGACGACCGGCTCGACCGGGCGGAGGCGGTCCGCGTCCACCCGTGCGTGCCGACAGACGACCTCTGTCAGCCTCTGCGCAGGCGGCATAGGATCTCGGCCTCGTCCGTCGTGCGATCAGGAGAACGATCTCGGCCTCGGTGCTGACTCAACGGCAGCACACCCTCAGACCTGCGGGGATCCATGCGCGTCAGAAGGTGGCACGGCCGTTCCGCTCGATGGAGGGAGTCCTCCGGCCACCGTCGAGGTCTGGGCGTGGCGATCGTCGTCGCACTCGCCGCGGTCATCAGCACCTCGCTCGGTCTGATGGACGGCGACTGGGAGGGCGCGCCGGAACAACGCCCGGACGTCGGACGACCGGCCGGAGCCAGCGGGTTCTGGCGGCCGGTGGAGCCCCCCGTGGCGACTCCTGCAGCGCACGCCGCGGTGGACGTCGTTGCTCACTGGTACAACGACTTCGGGCTGCAGGCGACCGCCACGGCGCCCCACGAGGCCAACGGCTGGTACGGCTGGTACGACTGGCGGTGGAACGACCCCACCAACGCCGGCAACGGCGTCACGACCTTCGGGTACGACGAGGCTCGGGTGCCTCTCTACGGGCCGTACCGGGGCGACGATCGACGAGTGCTCGGCTGGCACTGCTACTGGCTCGCAGATGCCGGCGTCGGCGCCGTCAGCATCGTCCAGTCCCAGGGCTTCCACTCCGCGGGTTGGGAGGACCCGGACAGCCCGGACCACTGGGTGTACGTGCTCTTCACGGAGACGCCCAACTTCAGCAGCCTCGAGTACGTCCTGTGGCTGCAACCCTCCGGGACCCCTGAGTCGATCGAGGCGCAGAACGACGATCTGATCCGCGCCTACTCGACCTACCCGGGTGCCTACACGTACGTCGACGGCGGTCGACGGTATGCCGTCACGTACCTGTGGGACCTCGAGGGCCTGCGAGGGGTCTACGACGACTACCTGGGGCAGACCAACACGGTCGCCTACCTCAAGGAACTCGCGGCGAAGTTCCGGTCGGTCGGGTACGACGGCGTGATGGTGATGGCACGCCATGGCGGCCTCGTCGTCGCGCAGCCGGACCCGTCCCTGCGCGAGGCCGGTGCGTACGTCGTCTCTGCTGGTTACGAGGACAGGTACGGCTCTGATGCCGACTACGGGCACTCCTACAGCGCGTACGCGACGTCAGCACCGTTCCCCACCGCACGGGATGAGGTGGTGAACGTCGTCACCGCGGCGGAGACGCAGTACCCCCACCCCGGGGACTTCCACCTCGTCGGCTCGACTCCCGACCTGTTCGAAACGGTGCTCGCCCGTGCGGTGGAGTCGGTCCTGACTCACGATCAACTGCGGCTGATCACCGTCTACAACGTGTCGGAGTGGGCCGAGGGCGGCCCGGGTCTCCTGCCCAACCGCCAGGACGGCTTCGGCTACCTGAGGGCGCTGAAGGCTGCCGTGACCGGTCACCCGGAGGAGCACCCTGGCTGATGGCCTGCCCCGTCCCGCTCTGACTTCGACCCGTCAGCCGGCGCCGCGTCGCCGACGCATGGTCGGCGGGCGCGCGCCCGTGCTCACCCCTCTGTCGACCGTGATGGCCTCCGAGATCGAGTGGCGAGGTGGCGCTCGAGTTGTCGCACTGTCTGCCGCCCCCGGCGCGCGATTCGGCGGGGGGAGGACATCAGAGCGTCGGCGAGCGGTCGTCGATAGGGACGCAAGGCACGGGTGAGTGCTCTTCGCACAGCCGGCGGCCCTCCGTTCGGGAGCCCGCTCAGGTAGCCCTCGAACCACGTGAGGAAATAGCTGCGAACTTCGTGGTAGCGACCGTCGCGGAGGACCGTGGCAACGCACGAGTCGGGGTGCTGCCGGTAGTCCAGCCAGACGGCGTCCGAGAAGTAGACGGGCCACCTCAGATAGAGCTTCGCCAAGAAGCCCTGGTCCTCGTACATCTGCCGTACACCGGTGAAGTGTTCCTCGAATCCACCCACGGAGACCACGGCGTCGCGTCGCAGCAGCATGTCGGAGGGGCACGGAGCCGCTGCACCCCCGAGCGGGTACAGGCAGAGCGACGTCTCGGGCGGTCGCACCACGCGACACTGGACGTGCCCGGTGGGCTTGATGGCATCCCCCCCTCCAGCCCAGGACCGCCAGTACCGCACCGTTCCGCAGACCATTCCGAGTTCTGGGTGGGTGTCCATGACGGCGAGCTGGTCGATCAGCTTCCCGGCGTGCCACACATCATCGGCGTCGATGAACGCGATGAAGTCCCCGCGCGCGGCCGCGATGCCGAGGTTCCGGGTTGCGCTCATGCCGCGGTTGACATGCCCCTGGTGTTCCAGATAGCGGACCTGGCCCGGACAGCGCGCAACCCAGTCCAGGGCCATCGCGGTGCTCCCGTCTGTCGACCCGTCGTCGCACAGGAGCAGCTCGAACTCCGCCGTCGTCTGGCCCATCACGCTGCGGATGGCCTCGTCCATGAACTCCTCGCCATTGAAGAAGATCATGATGACGGACACCCGCGGTGGACTCTCACTCATCGCACGACCCCTCTGAGCGCCGCGGTCACGACGTGTCCGACAGCCGATGGACGCTGAACGGGAGTCCGAGCGCCAGCAACCGATCCGGACGATCGATCCCGTTGCCGCTGAGCGTGAACGACAGGGCGGTGGGTTCGTGGATCAGGTTCTCGGTCGAGGTGCCGATCCAGAGGCCGAGGGTGTACTCGCCGACGTTCAGGATCGGGGGGACCTCGAGCTCGGCGCGATGGAGGCCAGGCTCCAGACGGGTCACCCCGTGGTCCCTGAGCGCCTCGTCGAAGACCCTCGTCCCGTCCTGCGTGGTGACGAAGAGGGCCACGTCCAGACCCGGCACGACTCCGTCCAACTCGAACTCCACCTGTATGCGCAGTGCCTCATCACGCATGAGCGCCCCGCCGGTGTTCCCGTTCGCCGACTGGATCCGGAGGTCCCTCACCGTCAGGAGACCTGAGCGGACCGACCTCCACCCCGTGGAGGACACCCCCGAGGCCAGATAGCCGCGGACGATGTCGCTGGTGGCCCCGGAATCGCGGATGCTCCCCACCTCCAGCCACAGGGCACGGCGGCAGAGCCTGTTGAGTGTCGCCAGGTCGTGGCTGACGAAGATGACGGTGCGCCCTTCCCCCTCGGCCTCGGCCATCCTCCCGACGCACTTGCGCTGGAACTCTGCGTCACCGACGGCGAGGACCTCGTCGACGACCAGCACGTCCGGCTCGAGGTGCGCCGCGACCGCAAAGGCCAGGCGCAACTGCATACCGCTGGAGTAGCGCTTGATCGGGGTGTCGAGAAACCGCTCCGTGCCGGCGAACTCGACGATCTGGTCGAATCGGGCGGTGATGTCGCGCCGGCTCATGCCGAGGATGGCGCCGTTGAGGAAGATGTTCTCGCGCCCGGTCAGTTCCCTGTGGAATCCGGTGCCCACCTCGAGCAACGCAGCGACCCGCCCCCGGGTCCTCGCCACACCGGCCGTCGGGGACGTGATCCCCGTGAGGATCTTGAGGATGGTGCTCTTGCCCGCACCATTGCGCCCGACGATCCCCAGGGAGTCACCGTCACCCACGGAGAAGCTGACGTCCCGCAGTGACCACAGGGACTGCTCTCCGGCGCGACGCCGACGGGCCAACTTCCGGGCTGCAGACGTCAGTGCTTCCCGTGCGGTCAATTGCTCGCCGAGGACATAGCGCTTGCTCACGCCCTCGAACTGGACCCGGTCCACGCGGAGAGATTACGTACGCACGAGCGGAGAAAGGGTGTCCCGGCACTGCCGTGCCTGGCACCACGGCCCGGGGCCACCAGGAATCCGTCGGGATCGGCACCGCTCAGATCACGTCGGCGAACGACCGCTGCGCGCGGTTGAAGTACGTCCATCCACCGACGAGCACGACGCCGGCCGTGACCGCCGAGACGGCGAGGGGCCAGCCTGGCCACGGGGCGCCCAGCAGTGACCATCGACCGAGGCCGATGACACCCACCATGGGGTTGACCGCATAGACGAGTTCCTGCCAGCCGCTGAAGAGCGTCGAGGGATACGCGACCGGGCTGGCGAACAACCACAGCTGGAGGATCGGTGCCACCGCGTGCTGGACGTCCCGATACCGGACATTGAGGGCCGACAACCAGAGAGACACCCCGAGCGCGGCGACGAGCAGGAAGACCAGCCAGGCCACCGCCCCGACGATGCGCAGACCGGGGGACTCCTGGTAGTACGCAGCCACGCCTGCCACGAGCAGCAACGAGATCCCCAGGTCCACACCCGGTGGCAGGAGAGCGGCGGCGGGAGCGGCCATGCGCGGGAAGTAGACCTTGGTGACCAGGTTCGCGTTCGTGACCAGGGAGCTGCTCGCTGCCTGCACGGAACTCGCGAAGTACGTCCACGTCACCATGCCCACCAGGGCGAACAGCGGATAGGGGATGCCCTGGCTGCTGATCCCCGCGAGGCGACCGAACACGACCGTGAAGATGGCCACGCTGGCCACCGGCTGGAACAGCACCCACACCACACCGAAGGCCGCCTGCCGGTAGCGCAGCTTGAGGTCGCGGAGGGCGAAGTAGCCGATCAGCTCCCTGGCTCGCCACAACGCCGTCCAGGGAGCGCCATGGACGAGGCCGCGCTCCGTGTTCTCCGTCCACGGCACTGCCGTCTCGGGGGGCATGGGCATGCCGGACATCATCTCCACCGAACAGCGGCTCCGGTGACGCCGCGTACCTGTCACGTGCAGTAGACGTCCGCGCCGCCGGTCGCAGGCTGGAGTCCGTCGGGCAGCGACGGGCGGCCCTGGACCCGCCAGACGGCCAGCTCCGCGTCCGGTTCGGTCACGAGTCGGAGGTGGGCCGGGTCCAACGCGGCCCACCGCCCGATCATCGACGTCCGACAAGCGACCAGGGCGTCCGCGTCCTCGAGCGCGCGGGCGACGGAAGCGAGGTCGTGAGCGGCCACGGGCAGGACCTCCCGCTCGAAGTGGGGCCCGAACAGTGCTCCGACGATCCCGACCTCGTCGATGGCCACGCGGACCCGGCGCACACCGGCGAGGCTGTCGGCTGGGAGACCACCGGTCGGCCCGTTGTCCAACCGCTCCCCGGGAGGCACGGTGAACGCCTGCCAGGCGGCGACCGGGTTGCTGCCGTTGGTCGGCGTCACGGTGCGCACCAGCAACGTCGGCTGCATCGCCAGGACGAGCACCACGACCCCGCCCAGCACGACGGCGGCCCACCGATGCCGCGCGTGCGCCGGCTCCGGCCCGGCCGAGCCGGGGGTCAGGACCTTGGCCACGGCCACCGCTGCGAGGGCGGCCAGGGGGAGGGTGAAACGGGCCCACCACGGAAAGGGCTGGACGAGGAAGGGGACCACGACCACCCCGAGCAGGAGAGCCCAGAGCCGGTCGCGATGCCTGATCGCCGCGATCGTCACCGCGACGAGACAGGGCAGACCGATCCAGAGGAACAGCGAACCCAGTCCCCCTGTCCGGTGCTCGTAGGAGATCCCGGACCGCGGCAGGAGGTCGTGCGCCCATGAGTACGGCACGGCCATGAGGCCCTCGAGGGAGGTTCCCGGGGGCGAGGTCGAGAATCTCCCGGGCTCGACGGCCCCGGGCAACCCCGCAACGGCGACGGGGTAGACGGGGTTGCCTGTCACGAGCAGGTTCTCGACGTACCAGCCCCCGCCTGCGATGAACGCCGGTACGAAGAACATCGCAGTGACCGGCAGGACTCTGGTGCGCTCCTGTCGCAGTGCGACCACCGTCACCGCCACCAGGGACGCCACCGCCCCGAGGACCGCGATGTGCTTCGTCCCGACTGCGAGACCCGTTGCCAGCCCGGCGACGACCAGCCGGCCGTGGCCGTCCCAGGGGTCCCTGGCCCAACGGACCAGGAAGCACACACCGGCCAGCGAGAGCGACGCGGCTGTCACGTCCACGTAGGCCGTCATGGTCTGGGCCAGCAGCGCAGGCGTCATGAGGAACAGGCAGCCCGCGAGCACGGACGGCACCCGCGCGGCCCCGACCGCGCGCGCGAGGCCGATCGTGGCCGTGCCACCGAGCACAGCGCTGAGGACCTGAACCCCACGGGAGAGGACGTCGTCGTGCAGGAGCACCGCAGGCCAGGCCGCCAGCAGTTCGCCGCCCAAGGGGTACCCCGACACCCAGATGCCGGTCTCCGGCCCGGGGAGTCGCCCGTCCTGCACGAGCCAGCCCACCGCCGGCAGGTGGTACCCCAGCGCGTCGTACCCGAAGGGCGCCAGGCGCACCGCGAGTACTGCACGGACGACGAGGTGCCCCGCGACGAGCAGCACCATCGAGGCCGTCACCCACTCCAGCGCAGTACGTGGACGGCGCCAGGACCAGGTCCGTTCCCCACGCCAGGGCTCCGGATCCCCCAGCGCGACGTTGGCGGCGAGGCTGACGACTGCTGCCCCGGCGGATGCAGCGGTCAGAGGGCCAGCGGCGTACGCCGACAGTGCTGCGAGCCCGAAGGACAGCACGACGACGTTGGTGACGGCCAGAACGGCGGTCCCGAGCAGTGCGTCCCAGCCACGGAGCCGCAGCAGGCGGCTCTGCAAGGCCGCAGCCACCAGGATGCAGACCGTGGCGCCGACCAGGTACACGTCGCTCCTCCGTGCCGCGCCCCCCGGACACCGCCGTCCCCGCTGGCACGCGACCGCGCTGCGAGATCGGCTGCACTGGGCAGCGAACGGTACGTGAACCCAGCGCTGCCGTGTGGGTCTCCGTCCGCGCCAGCGCAGGAACGGCCGACGGGCCGGCGATTCGACGGGCCGCCCGTCCGTCGCCCCCCCACGCCCCCGTGGACGCGCCCCTCAGCGCACGATCGAGCCGGCGTCCTCCCGGGCCCTGATCCGCTCCCGCTGCGGGACGACGGTGTACTTCGGGTCCTTGGCGCTGGCCATGCCGGCGTCGAACACCCCGAATCGGGTCAGCAGCGACCCGGCCGCCAGGAGGGCGCCGGAGACGACGGCGCCGGCCCTGGTGCGCCCGACCAGGACGGCCAGCCCGAGACCGGTGGCGCTGCAGGCCTTCGCCGCACGCATGAACGTCCCGGCCCGGCCCTCGTGGTACGGCTCGGCGACGATGCTCTCGTCGTTCTCCACCCCGTGGACCGCGACCAGCTCGATGCCCGCGCCGATGATCGCCATCTTCCGGGCCGGCTCGGACTCCGCCAGCGGCGCGAGCGCCATGCAGAGCCCGCCGCCTGCGGCCATCGCCGAGCCGCCGAAGACGAACGGCAGCCGCGTGTGGAAGGCGTGCCAGGACGGGACGGCGGTGTTGGCCAGCAGCACCGCGGTGTAGGTCGCCATCGGCCCGCCGAAGACCGCCGCCACCAGCCCGCCGAAGCGCTTGAGCCGCGGGAACCAGCCGAGCAGCTCCACGGCCGCCGTCGCCGCGGTCGCCGCGCTGAACGGCGACAGGATGTAGGTGCCGACCGACAGCGGCGACGTCACCTTGATCACCCGCAGCATGTGCAGGAACCGCTCCGGCCGGCCGAGGTCGTGGATGAGGAACCCCACCGAGGCCATCGCGCCGCCACCGGCGACGAACCGCGCCACCCGCGTCAGGCCCGGCCGGCCGCTCAGGTCGGCCATCGCGCCGAGGATCGACGACGACCCCGCGGCGCCACCGAGGAAGAGGTAGAGCGGCACGTCCGGCGTCTTCCACACCGGCGACTTGATGATCGGCCGGCCGTAGTACGAGGTGAACTCCACCTCGTCGACCATCGCCACCTCGCCGCCGGAGCGGCCACCGCCCCGCCGGCGACGCCGCCGGCCGTTCGTCGTGACGTCCGAGCCCCCGGCCCGGCGCCAGCCCGCACCCGGCGTCGCGATCCCCTCGGTCACGCGTTCCCCTCCCTGGGCAGAAATGGCCATTTCTGCCCCATCAGCGAGACCTCCGTGAGCCGAGGACGGCGGACAGCGCCACCCCGACGATCATCGCCGCACTGGCCGCGGCCGCCCGCCACATGGCCGGGAGGTCGCGGGTCGTGACGATCGGGTCCGGTGGCAGGCCGTACACCTCCGGCTCGTCGAGCAGCAGGAAGAACGCGCCCGCGCCGCCGACGCCGTCGTCCTCGTCGCGCCCGTAGAGCCGGGCGGTCTCCACGCCCTGCTCCTTGAGCGTCGCCAGCCGCGCGTCGGCGCGGGCCTGCAGCTCGTCGAGGTTGCCGAACTGGATCGACTGGGTGGGGCAGGCGGTCGCGCAGGCCGGCTGCAGCCCGTCGGTCAGCCGGTCGTAGCAGAGGGTGCACTTGAACACCCGGCCGTCGTCCTTGCGCTGGTTGATGACGCCGTACGGGCACGAGGGCACGCAGTAGCCACAGCCGTTGCAGATGTCGCCCTGGACGACGACCGTGCCGAACTCGGTGCGGAACAGCGCGCCGGTCGGGCAGACGTCCAGGCACCCGGCGTGCGTGCAGTGCTTGCACACGTCCGAGCTCATCAGCCAGCGGATCTGCTTGTCCGCGCCGCTCTGCCCGGTCTGCGGGTCGAACTCGCTCAGCGCCTCGGCGTTGAGCACGCTGGACTGCTGCGCCTCGGCGAGGGTGTCGCGCGGCCCGTCGGCCGGCGAGGGGCCGCTGTCGCGCCGGTCGTCGCCCGGCCGGCCGAACGTCGGCATCGGCAGGTCCACCGCACGGCTCTGCTCGATGAACGCCACGTGCCGCCAGGAGTTGGCCCCCAGCTGCCCGGTGTTGTCGTAGGACATGCCGGACAGGCCGATGACGTCCCGCGTGCCGTGCGAGTCGTCCATCGGCAGCAGGTTCCACTCCTTGCACGCCACCTCGCAGGCCTTGCAGCCGATGCACACCGAGGTGTCGGTGAAGAAGCCCACCCGCGCCGGGTGGTCGCCGTCGTAGCCGGCCTCGCCCTGCACGTCGGGCAGCGGACCGAAGAGCCGGTGGTCCGGGTCCTTCCCGGTGAAGGCCGGGCTCGCCGAGCTGATGGAGGTCACTCCGCTCCCCTCACAACGTCGATCCCTCGCCGGCGTCGGCCTCGACCGGATCCCGGCCGTTCACCCCGACCCGCCCCGACCGCACGCCCGCGCGCCGCCGGTAGGACTCCACGAACTCCAGCAGCTCCTTCCCGCGGGGCCGGCGTCCGGGCCGGATGTCGCAGGTGCTGGCCTTGGACTCCTGGATGTGGGTGTTGGGGTCCAGCACGATGCCCAGCAGGTCGTTGGCGGCATCCCCCGTGGAGATGCCGGCGTAGGACCAGTGGTACGGCACGCCGATCTGGTGCACCACGGTGCCGTCGCGCAGCCGGATCGGCCGGACCCGCTCGGTCACCAGCACCTTGGCCTCGACCGCCGTCCGGGCGCTGACCAGCGTGGCGTACTCGCCGTTGGCCAGCCCGCGGATCGCCGCCAGCTCAGGGCTCACCTCGACGAAGAACTCCGGCTGCAGCTCGGCGAGGTAGGGCAGCGTGCGGCTCATCGCGCCGGCCGTGTGGTGCTCGGTCAGCCGGTAGGTCGTGACCTGGAAGGGATAGACGTCGCTGCGGGCCGGGTTGGTCCGGTTCCACGGCCCCTCGATCCGCTCCAGCGTGGGGTTGGCCTGCTGCTTGTAGAGCGCGTTCTCGACCACCGACTCCGCCGGCTCGTAGTGCGTCGGCAGCGGGCCGTCGACCAGGCCCGCGGGCGCGAACAGCCAGGCCTTGCCGTCGCCCTGCATCACGAAGGGGTCGGTGCCGGCGATCGCGTCCTGCGCCCTCGCGCCGTCCGGCGGCACGTAGTCCGGCCGCTTCTGCGCCTCGAAGTCGGGGACGTCGAGCCCGGTCCAGCGACCGGCCTCCTCGTCCCACCAGACGTACTTCTTCCGCTCGCTCCAGGGCCGTCCCGAGGGGTCGGCCGAGGCGCGGTTGTAGAGGACGCGGCGGTTCAGCGGCCACGCCCATCCCCACTCGGAGGCGACGTCGCCCTGCTCGCGGCCGGGCTTGCGGCGGGCGGACTGGTTGACCTCGTCGGCGTAGACGCCGCAGTAGATCCAGCAGCCGCCCGTCGTCGAGCCGTCGTCGGTCATCTGCAGGTAGGACGACAGCGCCCGCCCGTCGGGGCCGGTGCCGTTGATCTCGCGCAGCACCGCCTCGGCGCTCGGGTCCCTCGTCTCGCCCTCCAGCGGGTAGTCCCAGGTGAGGTCGAGCAGCGGGCGGTCCCGCGGGTCGGTGGAGTCCGCCAGCCGTTCCCGCAGGATCCGGCCCAGGTGGTAGTAGAACCACAGGTCGCTGCGGGCGTCGCCCGGCGGCTCGACCGCCCTGTGCCGCCACTGCAGCACCCGCTGGGTCTGGGTGAAGGTGCCCTCCTTCTCCGCGTGCGTGGCCGCGGGCACGAAGAACACCTCGGTCGCGATCGTCTCCGGCGCCAGCTCGCCGGTCTCGATCTCCGGCGCCTCCTTCCAGAAGGTCGCCGACTCGATCATCTGCAGGTCGCGGACCACCAGCCAGTCGAGGTTGGCCAGCCCGAACCGGTTCATCCGGCTGTTGGGGTGGCCGACCACCGGGTTCTCCCCCACGAGGAAGTAGCCGGAGACCTCGCCCCGGATCATGGCGGCGATCGTCTGGTACGAGCTGTGGTCGCCGCTGATCCTGGGCAGGTGGCCGAAGCAGAAGTCGTTCTCCGGCTGCGCGGCGTCGCCGAACCACGCCTTGAGCAGGCTGACCGTGTAGGACCGCTTGTTGCCCCAGAAGCCGCCCTTGCCGGCCGCGTCGGCGCAGTAGTCGTCCAGCGTGTGGTGCTGGACGGAGTGCGGCATCGGCAGGTACCCGGGCAGCAGGTTGTACAGCGTGGGGACGTCGGTCGACCCCTGGATGCTGGCGTGCCCGCGCAGGGCCATGATCCCGCCGCCGGGCCGGCCGATGTTGCCCAGCAGCGTCTGCAGGATCGACGCCGTCCGGATGTACTGCGCGCCGACGCTGTGCTGCGTCCAGCCCACCGAGTACACCCACGCCGTCGTCCGCTCGCGGCCGCTGTTCTCCGTCACCCACCGGGCGACCTGCAGGAACACCTCCGGCTCGACGCCGCAGACCTCGGAGACCATCTCCGGCGTGTAGCGGTCGAAGTGCCGCTTGAGCACCTGGAACACGCAGCGCGGGTGCTGCAGCGTCTCGTCCCGCTTCGGCTTGGCCGGGATCGGCGGGCCGCCGCTGCCGGCCGCCTGGGCGCGGTCGGCGGACTTGACGTCGGGGTGCTGCTCGGCGCGGTCCTGCTCGGCGGCCCCGGCCGGGTCGTCCGACGACGCGTGCGGCGGCTCCTCCGGCTCGTACTGCCAGCTGGCCTCGTCGTACGTGCGGTGCTCCGGGTCGAACCCCGAGAAGATCCCGTCGAGGTCCTCGGAATCGACGAACTCCTCCCCGACCAGCGCCGACGCGTTCGTGTAGGCGGCCACGTACTCCTTGAAGTACAGCTCGTTGTCGAGCACGTACCGGATCAGCCCGCCGAGGAACGCGATGTCGGTGCCGATGCGCAGCGGCACGTGCAGGTCGGCGATCGCACTGGTGCGCGTGAACCTCGGGTCGATGTGGACGACCTTCGCCCCGCGCGCCTTGGCCTCCGACACCCACTGGAAGCCCACCGGGTGGCACTCGGCCATGTTCGAGCCCTCGATGACGATGCAGTCGGCGTTCGCCAGGTCCTCGAGGGTGTTCGTGGCACCGCCACGACCGAACGAGGTCCCCAGACCGGGGACCGTCGCGGAGTGCTATATGCGGGCCTGGTTCTCGATCTGGATCGCGCCGAGGGCGCTGTACAGCTTCTTCATGAGGTAGTTCTCCTCGTTGTCGAGGGTCGCCCCTCCGAGGCTCGCTACTCCCATGGTCCGGTTGACGCGCCTGCCGTCGTGCTCGTCCTGCCAGCCCTTGCGGCGGGCCTCCAGGACGCGGTCGGCGATCATCTCCATCGCCGTGTCGAGCTCGAGGTCCTCCCACTCCGTCCCGTACGGACGGCGGTACTTGACCGTGGTCACCCGCGTCGGGCTCGTGACCAGCTGCTTGCTCGCGCTGCCCTTGGGGCACAGCCGGCCGCGGCTGATCGGCGAGTCCGGGTCGCCCTCGATCTGGACGATCCGCTCGTCCTTCACGTAGATCCGCTGCCCGCAGCCGACGGCGCAGTACGGGCACACGCTCTGCACGACGCGGTCGGCGGTGGCCGTGCGGCTCACCACGTTCTCCGTCGCCTTGCTGCGCGCGGCCCTGCCGCGTCCGAGCGGGTCGGGGCCGGTCAGCTGCCGGAACACCGGCCACGCGTCGAGCCAGGTCTTCACCCGGTCGACTCTGCCACTTCCCGGGCGATCCGGCGCATCGGGGCGGCGGCTCCTGCGCTGGTCAGATCGCAGCCGCAGCCAGGGCCGACCCCTTACGGGTGAGCGGCCGGCGTCTCCGGCTGGAGAGCGGCCGATCCCGTCCCGATGACCCTGCTGTGACCACCGTCCCCGCCCTCGTGCGCCCGGCCCCCTGCGGGTGCCCGCGCCGCTGCGCCTGCCGCCGGTCATCGCGGCCGCGCTGCTGTCAGCGGCGACGGCCCTGCTGGGGCTCGGCCCGGCCGTGGAGAGCGCCGCCGGTGCCGCCGTCACCCTGACCACGACCTGGTTCGTGCTCGCCTCGGCGCGCGGCACCGCCGCGCCCGCCGGCTGGCGCTGGTACGCGCTGGCCGTGGTCGTCACCGGCGCCGGCGGCGTGCTCACCCCGCTGGTCACCGGCTCCCCCGTCACCGCGCTGCTCGGCGTGATCCCCGGTCACCTGCTCACCGTCGCCGCGCTCGTCGCCATGCGGGGCCGCAACCCGTGGCCGACCGGCCGCACGCAGCTGGCCACGGCGGCCGTCCTCTTCGTCATCGCCACGCTCATCGCCGTCCACGTGGTCCTGCACCCGCTGGCCACCGGCCCGGACTCACCGCGGGCCCTGATCGCCACCGTCCGCACGCTGCCGCTCGTGGTGTCGCTGACCATCGCCGCGGCCCTGCTCCTCCGCGGGACGGTCGACCCCGGGCGCGCACACGTCGCCGGCCTGCTGCTCGCGGCGCAGTCGGTGACCGCCGGCTCCCTGCTGCTCGCCGTGTTCGCCTGGGGCCTCGCCTCGCCGGCGCTCGGGGCGTGGGTGCGGCCGGCGATGGCCGTCGCCGCCGTCCTGCTCTGCCTGGCCTGCCGGCTCGACCTCCCCCGGCCGGCGACGGCCGACCCGCGGCTGCGGACGATCGGTGCCACGGTCTCCCTGCTGCCCCACCTCGTGGTGCTCGTCGCCGGCACGCTGCTGCTGGTCCGGCTGAGCACCGCGTCGGAGGTGGACCGGTTCGACGTCGGCCTCGGCGTGGTCGGCCTGCTCGCCGTGCTCCTGCACCAGGTGGTCATGTGGCGCAGCCAGCACCGGCTGACCGCGGACCTGCTGCGCAGCGAGAACTACTTCCGGACGCTGGTGCGCGGCAGCACGGACCCCGTGGTCATCCTCGACGACCGGATGCGGGTCACCTTCGCCTCCCGCGCGCTCACCGACCTGCTCGGCCGCGACGCCGAGGACGCCGTCGGCCGGACCCTCACCGACTGGCTGCACCCCGACGACCTCGACCTGCTGACGGCGGCCGCGTGCGAGGGGTCCACCGTGCGGACCGGACGCGTGCAGCACTCCGACGGCCGCTGGCGGCTGATCCAGGCGACGGTGCGCGACCTGCGGCAGGACCCCGACGTCGGCGCGTTCGTCCTCTACTGCCGCGACGTGACCCCCGCCCAGCCGACCGGGGGCGGCGCGCCCGCGCTGCTCGAGCTCTCCCTCGCCGACCCGGTCACCGGGCTGCCCAACCGGGCGGCCCTGGTCCGGCGGCTGGCGGCGCCGCGGGCCGGTGGCCGCCCACGGGCGCTGGCCGTGCTCGGCGTCACCGGGTTCCCCGACCTTCCCCCGGAACGGCTGCGCGCCGTGGCCGTCTGCCTCGCCCGCGGCCTGCGCGGGGAGGACTGGCTGGCCCGCACCAAGGACGGCGACTTCGCCGTCGTCGCCTCCGGCACCGTGGCCGACGCCGAGGTGCTGGCCGCCCGTCTCGTGACCGCCGTGGCCTCGCTCGACGGGGCGGACCTGCAGGCCTGCGCCGGGGTCACCGCCCTGCCCGACGACGTCGACCCCGCCGAGGCCCTGCGGGCCGGCGACGTGGCCCTGCGCAGCGCCCGCACCGGTGGCCCGGGCTGCGTCCGCCGCGCCGACGAGGCGCTGCGCCTGGAGCGGGACCGCCGCGACGCCCTGCGCGCCGACCTGGCCGGCGCGCTCGACCGGGATGAACTGCTCCTGGTCTTCCAGCCCGTGGTGGACGTCGTGCTGCACCGCACCGTGTCCGTCGAGGCCCTGCTGCGCTGGCGGCACCCCGTGTTCGGGAACGTCTCCCCACCGAGTTCGTCCCGCTCGCCGAGGAGACGCCGCTGATCACCGAGCTCGGCCGGTGGGTGCTGGAGCGGGCCTGCGCCACCGTGGCCGCGCTGGCCGACACCGAGCTGGCCGTCGCCGTGAACGTCTCCGCCCGGCAGGCGCGCAGCGGGTCGCTGGTGCCCGACGTCCTGGCCGCACTGGCCTCCAGCGGGCTGCCCGCGGCCCGGCTGACCGTCGAGCTCACCGAGTCCATGCTCGTGGACGAGGAGGTCGTCGACGACCTGGTGACCCTGCGCCGGCTGGGCGTCCGGGTGGCCGTCGACGACTTCGGCACCGGGTGGTCGTCGCTGGCCTACCTGGTCGGGCTGCCGATCGACGTGCTCAAGCTGGACCGGCAGTTCCTCGACGGCGTGGAGCACGACCCGCAGCGGCAGGCGCTGTGCCGCTCGGTGCTGCACCTGGGCGGGAGCCTGGACCTGCCGGTGGTGGTCGAGGGCGTCACGACCGACGCCGAGCTGCGGCTGCTGCGCGACATGGGGCACCGCTTCCTGCAGGGGTACGCGCTCGCCCGGCCGCTGGAGGTGGAGCAGCTCGTGGCGGGCGGCTGGCCGACGGGCGTGGTGTCCGCGGCTTCGTCCTCTTCGCCTTCTCCGCGATGATCATGGGGTCGTTGCCGGGCGCCGCGGCGAGTCGTCGCGTGTCGCCTGCACCGAGCCCATGATCAACTTCGAGGTGGGGGCGCCGTCACGGGCGCCAGCCCCGGCTGCGCAGCGCGCCGCGCATTCGTTCCACCACCACCCCGGGACCGGTGAGGTGACGCGCAGCGAAGCGGAGGGTGAGCCAGCCGTCGGCCGCCATCAGCGAGCAGCGGTCGACGTCGCGGCCGAACTGGTCGGCGTCGGCGTGCTGCCGGCCCTCGTACTCCAGGGCGATCCTCCACTCGGGATGGCCCAGGTCGGCGTGGGCCACCTCGTGCCCCCACCGGTCGTGGATCGGGACCTGCAGGTCGGGATCGGGCAGGTCGCTGGTCACCAGCCAGTAGCGGATCAGGCTCTCCGGGCGGGAGGCCGCCTCCCGGCGCAGCAGCGGGGCACAGGTCCGGGCCCGCACCACGCCTCGGGCACGGTCGGCGCGCTCGAGCCGTCGCCCGAGGGTCGCGGGGTCGAGGTGACCGGCGCGCAGCAGGGCATCGCCCACCGCGACGAGCTCCGCAGGGGGCAGCCCGGCCGCCAGGTCGAGGAAGGTCTGGGCGCCCGAGGTGAGGCGCAGCCCTCCACGCGTGGCGACGTCCTCGTCCTCCAGCAGCCGCTCGTGCACGATCAGGCCCGCCCGCCGGGGCAGCTGCCGGCGGGACGGGATGACGACGTGCACGGTCGGCGGGGACGTGAGCGGTGCCCCGTACAACTGGGCCGCCGTCCCGAGGCCGAAGGCGGCGTCCCCCGGCAGGACCAGCGCCCACGCCCGGCACCGCGTCGCCAGCTCCGGCTCGACCGACGAGGAGAGGTACACGCCGCGCCCCAGGCGGACGCCGTCCTGCGCGATCTGTCCCCGCGTCGCTCCGCGGGCCCGCGCGTCCGCCCAGGTGTACGCCGTGCCGAGCTCGATCTCCGTCATGCCGGCGACGGTGCGGACCGCCCGACCGGTCCGGGCCGGTCACGGTCGATCTGTGGACAGCCCCGCGCCCTGTGGACACCCCTCCCCCGCCCCGGTGATCATGGGATCGTTGCGGCCGCAGCGCCGGGTCGTCGCGTGTTCCGCGCACGAAGCCCATGATCAACGCGGGAGGGATCAACGCGGGAGGGATGCGGGAGTCCGGCGGGCGCGCGGCCGGGGGTCACCGTTCGATCAGGGTCTACCCGGAGGGGTCTAACCGGTCCCGGAACGTCACAGGTGAGGTCGATACTGGCCCGGTGAGCGACC
The DNA here is from genome assembly GCF_051383655.1 of Geodermatophilus sp. CPCC 205761. Classification (NCBI taxonomy): domain Bacteria; kingdom Bacillati; phylum Actinomycetota; class Actinomycetes; order Geodermatophilales; family Geodermatophilaceae; genus Geodermatophilus; species Geodermatophilus sp. CPCC 205761. The sequence continues at coordinate 143,121 of NZ_JALPKQ010000005.1, read as the reverse complement.
CGGCCCTGCACTTCCTCGGCCACTCGACGGTGCGCATCGAGCTGGCCGGGCACGTCGTGCTGACCGATCCCCTCCTCACCCCCCGCGTCGGGCCGCTGCGCCGGGTGGTCCCCCCGCCCGCACCCGAGACGCACGCCGGCGTCGACCTCGTGCTGATCAGTCACCTGCACGGCGACCACCTGCACCTGCCGTCCCTGCAGCTGCTCGGGCCCGACGTGCGGGTCGTCGTCCCGCGCGGCGCCGGTGAGTGGCTGCGCTCCCGTGGCTTCCGGCACGTCGTCGAGGTCATGCCGGGCGAGGGCTTCCCGCACGGCTCGCTGCACGTCACCGCCGTCCCCGCCGACCACACCGGCCACCGGTGGGGTCCGCGGCTCACGCACGGGCCGGACACGCAGGCGATCGGCTACCTGGTCGAGGGCTCCGGGCGGACGGTGTACGTCAGCGGCGACACCGACCTGTTCGACGAGATGCACCTGCTCGGCACCCGGGGTGTCGACGTCGCCCTGCTGCCGGTGTGGGGATGGGGCCCCTCGCTCGGCCCGGGTCACCTCGACCCGGAGGGCGCGGCCGAGGCGGTCGAGCGGCTGCGCCCGCGGATCGCCGTCCCGGTGCACTGGGGCACCCTCGCGGTGCGCGGGAGCACCCTGCTGCCGGGGCTCGGCGCGAAGATGCGCCGCCTCCTCGTCGAGCCGCCCCGTGCCTTCGCGGCCGCGGTCGCCGCGCGCGGGCTGGACACCCTCGTCGCGATCACCGAGCCCGGGCGGCCGGTGGTCGTGCCCAGCCCGACGGGAACGGCATGAGCTCCGGCGCGCTGGCGGCGTGGACTGACGGCTCCGCGATCGGGTACCCGGTCGTGTTCGGGGGCGTGCTGCTGGGCTCGATCGTGCCGGTGGTCCCGACGGGGGCGGTGGTGGGCGCCGGCGCGGCGTTCGCCATGACCGCCTCCGGGCTCAACCTGCCGCTCGTGTTGGTGGTGGCCACGCTGGCCGCCTGGTCCGGGGACGTCGTCACCTTCGCGATCTGCCGGTTCGGCGGCCCGTCGGCGGTGCGCTGGGTGGCCCGCGGGCAGCACGCCGAGCGGATCGACGAGGTCCGCGAGCAGTTCCGCCGGCACGGGTGGCAGATCGTCGTCGTCGGCCGGCTGCTGCCCGCGGGCCGGATCCCGGTGCTGCTCGCGGCCGGCGCCCTGGCCTACCCGTGGCGGCGGCTGCTGCCCGCCTCGCTGCTGGCCGCGTTCCTGTGGGCGGTGGCGTACTCGCTGCTCGGCGTGGTCAGCGGCGGGATCTTCGACTCCCCGCTCACCGCCGTCCTGCTCGCCACCGTGCTCGTGCTCGTCGTCGGCGCGGTGCTCAACGTGGTGAGCGCGCACCGCAAGCGCGTGCCGGCGGCCGAGGAGCCGGCCGAGCCGGACCCCTCCCCCTGCGGACCGGCATGAGCGGGGGAACCCCCTCCGGCCGGGTCCTCCAACGCGGCCGGGCACCGGCCCGCGTGCTGCTCACCTGGGCCGCCACCACCGCGGCGCTCGCCGCACTCGACTCCTGGCTCGCCGACTTCACCATGGACTCCTGGTGGCAGCCGCCGGTCATCGCGCTGCTGCTCGGGCTGCTGACCGCGGTGGTGTGGCCCCTGGTCATGCGGGTCGCCCTGCCGCTGGCCTTCTTCACCCTCGGCCTGGGCAGCTTCCTGCTGCTGGGCGCGGCGGTGCTGGGGCTGTCCTTCCTGGTCCCCGGGGTGGTCATCGAGAACCTGTCCACCGCGGTCACCGTCGGCGTCGGGATGGCCGCCGTCTCCGGCGTGGTCAGCAGCGTGCTGGCCATCGACGAGGACGAGCTGTTCTTCCGCCGCGCCCGCCGCCGGGCCCGGACCACGGCGGACGCCGTGCCGCGACCACCCGGCGTCCTGTTCCTGCAGATCGACGCGCTGTCCTTCGACATCGCCCGCCGCGCCGTCCGCGACGGCTCGATGCCGAACCTGGCCGCCTGGCTGCGCGCCGGCACCCACACGCTGACCTCCTGGCACACCGACTGGAGCTCGCAGACCGGCGCGGCGGTGTGCGGCATCCTGCACGGCTCCAACTGGGACATCCCCGGTTTCCGCTGGTACGACAAGGAGCGGGACCGGATCGTCCGCGTCTCCTCCCCCCACGACGCCTCCGCGCTCGAGCGCGCGCACTCCGACGGCCGGGGGCTGCTCTCCGGCGGCGGCGCCAGCCGCGGCAACCTGTTCACCGGCGACGCCGCGCACGTCAGCCTCACGATGAGCTCGCTGGCGCACGTCGTCCCCGCGTCCAGCCGGCGCACCCGCCAGGCCCGCGACCGCGTCGGCTCGGGGTACTACGCCTACTTCGCCAACCCGGTGAACGCGTTGCGCACCATCGCCGTCTCGGCCGTCGACATCCACCGCGAGCTGGTCGCGGCGGCGCGGGAGCGCCGCGACGACGTCCGGCCCCGGGTGTCGCGCGGCGGGATCTACCCGCTCGCCCGCCCGGGGACGACGGTCATCGCCCGGGACGTCGTCGTCTTCGCGCTGCTCGAGGACATGATGGCCGGCCGGCCGGTCGCGTACGCGGACTTCCTCGGCTACGACGAGGCCGCCCACCATGCCGGGCTGGAGCGGGCCGACAGCCTGGCGGTGCTGCGCAGCATCGACCAGCAGATCGGCCGGCTGCACCGGGCGTCCCAGCTGGCCCCCCGGGAGTACCACCTGGTGTGTCTGTCCGACCACGGGCAGACCCAGGGCGAGGCCTTCGTGCTCCGGTTCGGGGAGTCGGTCGAGGAGCTGGTCGGCCGGCTCTGCGGCGCGGAGCGGGAGCTGCCCGAGCGGCACCTGACCGGCCCGCGGGACAGCCGCCGTCTCACCGAGGGCTGGCAGGTGGGGGCGGCGCTGGCCGAGAGCGGCGGGCCGATCGCCCGCCGGCTGCGGGAACGGGTGGAGCGCGCCGAGGAGGTGCCGCACCACCACGAGCTCGGGACGGAGCGCGAGGGCCGCGCGCCGCGGGTGGCTCCGGGCGTCGTGGTGACCGTCTCCGGCCACACCGCGACGGTGTCCTTCGCCGACATCCCGGGCCGCGTGTCGCTGGAGGAGATCGAGCGGCACTGGCCCCGCCTGCTGCCCGGCCTGGTCGACCACGACGGCGTCGGATTCCTGCTGGTGCACTCGGAGGAGTTCGGGCCGGTGGTCCTCGGCCGCGACGGGGTGCACCGGCTGGCGTCGGGGGCGGTGCTCGGCGAGGACCCGCTCGCGCCCTACGGCCCGCACGCGGCACGGCTGGTCGCCCGGGCCTCGGCGTTCCCCAACTGCGCCGACGTGGTGATCAACAGCCGCTACGACCCCGACACCGACGAGGCCTCCGCCTTCGAGCCGCACGTCGGCTCACACGGGGGCCTGGGCGGACCGCAGCAGCACGGCTTCCTCGTGCACCCGCGGTCCTTCCGGCCGCCGGGGGAGATCGTCGGCGCCGAGCAGCTGCACCGGGTGTTCCGCGGGTGGCTGACCGACCTCGGCCACCCCGAGCCGACCGGGGACGGCGCGGCCGTCGGCCCGCTCAGCGCGACCGCACTCCGGGGTGCCGGTGTGGGGGTGTGACCCGGCGCGGCACAGTGGGTGACGAACGCATGAACTCCGTCGAGGCGCGTGGCGACGCCCCGGCCCGGTCCCGGAAGGTGGGGCGATGAGACCCGACGCGCGCGCCTGGTTCGAGCAGCGCACGACCTCGGCGCCCTCGCTGGCCGGGATCGACCTCGCCGCGCTGCTGCGCGCCAAGCGGCGGGGCGGGCACCGGGTCAGCGTCGTCCTGCCGGCGCGGGACGAGGAGCGCACCGTCGGCGAGCTGGTCGCCGTCCTCCGCGAGCGCTGGGTGCGGCGGGTGCCGCTGGTCGACGAGCTGCTCGTCGTCGACTCGGACTCCACCGACGCGACGGCGCGAGTGGCGCGGGCCGCCGGGGCCGACGTCGTCTCCGCGGCCGACGTCCTGCCCGGCCACGGCAGCCGCCCCGGCAAGGGCGAGGCGCTGTGGAAGTCGCTGGCCGCGACCACCGGCGACCTCGTCGTCTTCCTGGACGCCGACCTCCTCGGCGACGTGACGCACTACGTTCCCGGCCTGCTCGGCCCGCTGCTCACCGAACCGCAGGTCGACTACGTGAAGGGCTGCTACACCCGCCCCCTGCAGGTGGACGGCGCGACCGTGTCCGCCGGTGGCGGCCGGGTCACCGAGCTCACCGCCCGCCCCCTGCTCAACGCGCTGTGGCCCGAGCTGGCCGGGTTCGTGCAGCCCCTCGGCGGGGAGTACGCCGGCCGGCGGTCGGTGCTCGAGAGGGTGCCGTTCGTCTCCGGGTACGGCGTCGAGGTGGGTCTCCTGGTCGACCTGCTGGAGCTGGTCGGCCTGGGCGCGCTGGCGCAGGTGGACCTGGGCGTGCGGCGGCACACGTCGCAGGGCCAGGAGGCGCTCGGGCGGATGGCCGGCCAGGTCGTCTCGACGGTGCTGGCGCGGGCCGGGCGGGGCCGGACGGCGTCGCAGCGCTCGGAGGCCGGCGGGCTGCTCACCCAGTTCCGCCACGACGGGCTGGGCTTCGTGCCGCACAGCACCCCGGTCGCCGTCGACGAGCGTCCGCCGATGATCACCGTCCCGGAGTACCGCGCCCTCCTCGACGTCGTCGGCTGAGCTGTCCACTGCCTCGACCGTCGCGCGTGCGCCGCGGTCCGGGACTGCGGAGGACGCGCGACGGACGACGGATGACCGCGTAGACCAGGGCGAACGACAGCGCCACCAGCACCACCTGCGCGAGCGCGAGCGCACCGGCGTAGCGGGTGGGCACGTCGGTGAAACCGACGTCGAGCACGAGGGCGACCGCCAGCTGGACCGAGCTCTGCAGACCCAGGACCAGGGCGCCGCCTCCGAACAGCGCGGCCGCCAGACCGCCGCTGCGTTCGGTCGCCGACTCGATCCGGGCCTGCAGCGCTCCCAGGTTGCGCCGGACCTGCTCCTCGAGGGCGTCGAGGCTGCGCAACCGCGGGTCGCGCGCGAACGTGACGCGGACGGACTCCAGCAGCGACCCGATCCGGGCGTCGAGCACGTAGTCGTCGGTGGTGGCTCCGACCAGGTGCTCCCAGTTGTCGATCTGGGCCCTCGTCACGTGCTGTCGCTCGACCAGGCTGATCTGGGACGCCCGCCGGACACAGGACAGCGCCGCGCGTCGGAGCGTCACGAACTCGATCAGCTGGGTCCGGTCGGCGTCGAACACGTCGAGGTCGGCGTGGTGCGGGCAGTGCTCCCTGATGACCACGGCGCGGTTCTCGTCGAAGTACCACCCGACGTCGACCCTGTCGTCCTCCACGTCCCGCGGGAGCACCGCCACGCCGTGGGTCAGCGGCGGCAGCGCCTCGTGCGCCAACCGGTCGGCCCGCCGCCCCCAGTCGACGACGTCCTCCCCGGCGGCACGGGGCAGCAACAGCTGGATCTCACTGCCGAACGTCACCGGGAAGGGGTGTTCCAGCACCTCTCTCTGCTGCATCTCCAAGAACGCGGACGCGCCGGTCACGGTCTCGTGCGCCGCCGCACGCAGTTCGTCCGGCGTGCAACGCCGTCGGCGCCGCCCGAATGCGTTCATCAATTGCAGGAACAGGTAGTTCAGCGCCCCTCGGCCCCATCCGTGGGCGATCTCCTGATCACCGAGGTACCAGCGCAGATCGGCGTCGGGCTGCCACATCGCGCGTTCGATGGCGAGGACCGTGGGGAGCTCGGCCCCGGGGTGACCGTCGCAGGTGATCTCGTCGAAGCGGACGGACGGTCGCAGGACGATGAGGCCCGACATGTGGACGAGCAGGTGGTAGCGCAGCGGCATCGCGACCGTCACCGCCCGGCCCGCCACCTCGATCGTCCCCTCGACGCGGGCCGGGCCGTCCCACACGGCTCGCGCGACCTGTCGCCGACGCAGCGTCGACAACTCGTAGAATCCATGGGCGCTCATGTCGAGAGCCCTCCAGTGCAATCTGGAGGACGTGGCCCGACGCAACAGTTCGTGTGGGCCATGACAAGCATGGACCCCTGTGTGATAGGCGCGGAAATATGACAGACAGCCATTCTCGACAACCCCCGCGCCGGTGATCACATTCGCGATCGTATGTCACGACGAAGCGCAGACCGTGGCATCTGTGGTGGAACAGGCGCTCGTGGCGGCCGGTGCGGGAGACGTCGTCGTGGTCATCGACAGTGCGTCGACGGACGGCACCGCCGAGGTGGCCCGGGATGCGGGCGCCGCGGTGATCCCGGCCCCCCTCGGCAAGGGTGCGGCCATGGGCGTGGCGTGCGAGCGACTGGCGACGGAGTGGATCTGCTTCCTCGACGGGGACCTCACCGACTCGGAACACAACATCCCGGCGCTCCTGGCGAGAGAGGTCCGCAGCGGTGGTGGCTCGCCGCACGTCGTGGGTGACTTCGACGACGGGCTGGACGCGGTCCTGACCAACACCGACGGCTTCTACCGGCCTCTGGTGAGAGCCCTGTTCCCGGAGGTCAGCGAGGTCATGGGCAGCAAGCCGCTGACCGGCTTCCGGGCGCTGCGGGCCGACTCGATCTCCCTGCCGCTCCCACCGCACTTCGGGGTCGAGGCGCACCTCAACATCACGACGACCCTGCTCCACGGCGCCCCGGCGGTGGTGCCACTGGGTCGCTTCACCGGCAGGCTCAAGGCCAACCGCACGCGGACGACGGAGATCACCGGAGCGGTCCTCGACCTGGCCGAGCGGTTCGGCCGGCTGCACCCCCGGCAGCGGCCCGCGTGGCAGGCCTGGGTCGACGACGTCCTGCGCGTCGCCCTCGGCTGGCACGCCGACGACGACCAGGGCACCTACCGCGCGGCACTCATGGGCGCGGCGAGCCGCCCTCTCCCGTCCGCCACCGCCTGACCGGGGCCGAGCCCCCCCGTCGTCCCGCACGTCCGACCGGGCTGCGGCACGATCGGCGGGTGCCCCTCCCCCGAACCCCCGGCAGCCCGCGACCCGAGACGGCGGCGGGGGTGCCCACCGTCCGCTGCCCGGGCTGCGGATCGGTGCTCGCCCCGGCGCCGGGCGACGACCCGACGCCGTCCGGGGTCCCGGCCGCCTGCACCCGGCTGTTCGAGGAGACGGTCCGCGGCGTGCGCGAGGACGCGGCTGCCGACCCGCAGGCCGCCGCCGTGTTCGCGCTCGCCGACGCCGCCTACGCCGCCCAGCACGCCCGTACCGATCCCGAGCAGGTGCGGCGCACCGTCGAGACGCTCGCCGCCCGGCTCGGCGAGCCCGCCGCGCCGGCCGCCGGCCGGGTGACGTCGCCCACGGTCTGGCGGACGACGATCGCCGACGTGGCAGCGGATCTCGACGTCATCGACCTGTCCGTGCTGGTCGAGACGTGGGCCCGGGCCGTGCTCGCGGACTGGTCGCTGTCGGTCGCCGACGTGTGAGCCGCGACGTCGAGCGCTGCCTACGCTTCGGAGTTACTCTTTAACGGTGAGTGACTTGACCGACCGTCGGGCACGGAAGAAGGCGCAGACCCGAGCGCTGATCCGCCGGACCGCGCAGGAGCTCTTCGCCGCGCGCGGCTTCGAGTCGGTCACCATCGCCGACATCGCCGGTGCCGCGGACGTGGCCGTGCAGACCGTCTTCAACCACTTCTCGACGAAGGAAGACCTGTTCTTCGACGGCCGCACGCCGTGGGTGGAGGGCGCCGCCGAGGCGGTGCGCTCGCGGCCGCGGTCGGTGCCGCCGCTGGCCGCGCTGCGCGAGTACCTCGTCGGGGTGCTGGGCGGTCTGGCGGGCCAGCACGAGTGCGGCGAGCGGCGTCGCTACATCGCGACGATCGAGCCCTCCCCGGCGCTGCGCCTGCGCGAGCTCGAGCTGGTCCACGAGGCGGAGCGGCGCACCGCCCAGGCCCTGGTCGAGGCATGGGCGGACGGCGACACCTCCGGCGCCCGGGTGCCGGAGGACCCGGCCACCGCCGCGGCGCTGACCGCGGCCACCTGGGTCGCCGTCTCGCGCGTCCTGCTCGTCGGCCAGCGCCCGGTCCTCGGCGACCGCGCCGACGCCGCCCGGTCCGCGGCGACGATCGTGTCCCTGGCCGAGCAGGTGCTGGGCGACCTCGAGCTCGGCTTCGGCGCGCTGCCGGCCGCACCCCCCGCGCACTCGGTCACCGGCTGGCCGGAGCAGGCCCGCCAGGCCGGCTGACCGCGCCGGTCAGACGCTGGCGCCCTCGCGCACCGGCTGGAGGATCGGCAGCAGCACCTCGTCGACGACGCGTCGCACCTGGTCGCCGGTCATCACGCCGGTGGCCGAGGTGAACCGCTGCCACCAGAAGGCCTCGAGCACCGAGCCGAGCAGGGCCAGCCGCGGCTCGGGCAGCTCCTGACCGCGGTCGGCCGCACGCGAGCCGATCACGGTCACGGCCTCGGCCAGCGGGCGGACCAGCGCGTCGTCCAGCCCGGCGCGCAGGTCCTCGTCGTGGCGCGCGGCGCCGACGAGGCTCGCGGTGGCGCGCTCCTCGCGGTCCAGCGGCCGCCGCCAGCGGTCGACGAGGGCACGGAGGTCGTCCCGCAGTGAGCCGGTGTCGGGTGGCACCCGCACGAGCGAGAACCGGCCGACGGCCTGGCGGGCCATGGCCGCCATCGTCGGCCAGCGGCGGTAGATCCCCGCCTTGCCCGCGCGGGCTCGGGCGGCGACCCGGTCGCTGTTGAGCTTCCCCCAGCCCTCCTCGGCCAGGATGTCGACGGCGACGGAGAGCAGCTGGTCGGAGAGCTCGGCGCTCAACGGGCGGCCCGGGGTACCCGTCACGCCGTCGCCCGGTCAGAGGTGGACGTCACCGCGACATCGTGGACTCCGGTTGCAATGTCCACAATGACCCCGACCGGAACTCACAGCCTTTTTCTTGACACCCTCAACCTCCCGCGACGGGCGGCGACAAGACGTGTGCGGGATCAGGCCCCGGCCGCGCTCTCCACGTGGACCTGCAGACTCGCGCCGTCGTCGACCAGCCAGCCCTTGCTCCCGGCGTACTCGAGCATCCCGTCCCACTGCTGCGCCCAGTCCCCGGCGCCGGCCTGCGGTTCGGCCGCCGCCCGGAGCGCCTCGACGTCCAGGAAGCCGGTCTCGGCGTCCTGCAGGCGGCCCAGACCGGCGTCCCGCAGCACCTGGTCGGCCTCCTCGTCGGTCACCGCACCCAGCGCCAGGTGCAGCCTCTTCAGGTCGTCGACGTCGACGACCCGCACCTCGGGCAGCTCGTCGGCGCCACCCACCACCTCGACGATCACGCGGACCTCCTCACCTCGGGGCACTCATGGCCATCTCTGCCCTCAGACATGCCAGGGGAAGCGCCCGAAGTCGGGATCCCGCTTCTCCAGGAAGGCGTCCCGGCCCTCGACGGCCTCCTCGGCCATGTAGGCCAGCCGGGTCGTCTCCCCCGCGAAGAGCTGCTGGCCGACCAGCCCGTCGTCGATGAGGTTGAACGAGTACTTGAGCATCCGCTGGGCGGTCGGGCTCTTGGCCACGATCCGACGGCCCCAGTCCAGCGCGGTGGACTCGAGCTCGGCGTGCGGGACGACCCTGTTCACCATGCCCATGCGGTGGGCGTCGTCGGCGGTGTACTCGTCGCCGAGGAAGAAGATCTCCCGGGCGAGCTTCTGGCCGACCTGGCGGGCGAGGTATGCCGAGCCGAAGCCGCCGTCGAAGCTGCCGACGTCGGCGTCGGTCTGCTTGAAGCGGGCGTGCTCGGCGCTGGCCAGGGTGAGGTCGGAGACGACGTGCAGGCTGTGCCCGCCGCCGGCGGCCCACCCGGGGACGACGCAGATGACGACCTTGGGCATGAACCGGATCAGCCGCTGCGCCTCCAGCACGTGCAGCCGGCCGCTGCTGCGGCCCTTGTCGTGCTCGTAGCCGTACTTCCCGCGCACCCGCTGGTCGCCGCCGGAGCAGAACGCCCAGCCGCCGTCCCTGGGGCTCGGGCCGTTGCCGGTGAGGAGCACGCAGCCGACGTCGGTGGACAGCCGCGCGTGCTCCAGCGCGGTGATCAGCTCGTCGACGGTCTGCGGGCGGAACGCGTTGCGCACCTCGGGCCGGTCGAACGCGATGCGGACGACGCCGGCGTCCACGGCGCGGTGGTAGGTGAGGTCGGCGAAGTCGAAGCCCTCGACCGGCTGCCACGCCGCGCTGTCGAAGATCTCGGAGACGTCGTCGCGGGCGGTCATGGTCCCGAACCTAGTGCGCGCCGCGCGGGCGACCCTCACGGGACGAGCCCGCCTCCCGGACCCGCGACACCCTCGGCGACCCCGTCGACGACGCCGCCCAGCCCGCCGGTGACCTCCTCGATGAGGCCGCACAGGCAGTCGTCCCCGCCCGAGTCGTCCGGGGCCGGCGCGGGGGCCGGGGTGGGCGTGGGGGTCGGGGTGGGCGTAGGGGTCGGGGTCGGTGGAGGGGCAGGCGCGGGTGCCGGAGTCGGGCGGGGCGCGGGGGCGGGCGGCGACGCGGGGCGGGGCGCGGGGGTGGAGTCGTGGGCCGGGCCGGGGACCGGGTGCGGGGTCGCCGGAGACGGCGTCCACGCCGCCGGATCCGGCTTGGGCGCCGGCCCGGCGGCGGGGGCGCCGACCGGAGGGCTGCCGGCCAGGCCGCCCCCGGACGGGGCACCGGCCGACGGGCTGACCGCCGGGCCACCGGGGGCGGCCGCGCCCGGTGCCGACCCGGCCCCGGGTGCGCCCGCCGCCGAGCCGGGCGGGAGTGCGCCCGTGGCGGAGCCGGGCGCGGGTGCGCCCGCAGGGGAGCCGCCCGGAACGGACCCGTCCGCCGGCGGCCCTGCACCCGGTGCAGCCGGGGGCGACGCCCCTGCCTCGGCACCGCGGTCAGCGGTACCCGGCACCGGAACGCCCACCGGCCCCTCAGCCCGAGGCGGAGGGGCCGGCGACCACCGGACCGCGCCGCCGATGCCCCCGGCGTCCTCCCCGGACCGCGCCGACCCGCCGATGCCGGTGGCGTCCCGCTGGGCGACCGGGCCGGGAGGTCCCGCCCCGCGCACCGCGAGGACGACGACAGCGGCGCCGGCACCGAGCAGGACGGCGAGGAGCAGCAGCGCGAGCGGCCACCGTCGGCGGGCTGCCGACGGCAGGCGACGGGGGCAGACCGAGCCGGGCCGGGCCGGGCCGGCGGCGAGATGGCGAGCTCGGGGCGACAGGGCCGGACCTCCGACGAAGCGACGCGGTGTGCTCACCGTAGGTGCTCGGATACGCACGGGCACGTCGAGGCGGAGGCGCAGCCGCCGGTAGCGTCCGCGGCGTGGCCGAGCCGCGCGCCGTGCGGATCGGCACCCTCAACATCGCCTCGGGCCGCAGCCCGGCCGGTCGCGTCCTGGCGCCGGCCGAGCTCGCCGCGGCGGTCGCGGGCCTCGACGTCGACGTGCTCGCCGTCCAGGAGGTCGACGCCGGGCAACCGCGTTCGCGGGGCGCCGACCAGGCCGCCGTCCTCGCCGCGGGGCTCGCCGCCGGCGACTGGCGCGGCGCGGCCACCGTCGCCGGCACCCCCGACCCCTTCCGCAGCTGGACGCCGGCCGCACCGGCGCTGCGGGGGCCGGGCGAGGCGCCGGGCGGACCGCTCTACGGCATCGCGCTGATCAGCCGGCTGCCCGTGCTCGAGTGGTCGGTGCTGGGGCTGGGTGCCGGGCGGGCGCGGTTGCCGGTGAAGGGTCCCGACCCGCGCACCGGCGGGCTGCGGTGGTGGTGGGTGCCCGACGAGCCGCGGATCGCCGTCGCCGCGCGGCTGGCCCACGTGACCGTCGTCGGCACGCACCTGTCCTTCGCGCCGCACACCTCGGTGGGCCAGCTGCGGCGGCTGCGCCGGTGGCTGGCCGGGATGGAGGGGCCGGTCGTCGTCGCCGGCGACCTCAACCTGCCCGGCCGACTGCCGGCCCGGCTGCTGGGCGCCACCCCGCTGGTGCGGGAGCGCAGCTTCCCCGCTCCCGAGCCGAGGGTGCAGCTGGACCACGTGCTCGCCGTCGGCGGCGGCCTGCGCGCGAGCGACCCCGCGGCGACGGTGCTGCCCGTCGGCGACCACCGGGCGCTCGCTGTCACGGTCGTCCCCGGCTGAGGTGCCCGTCGATCTCCGCGGGAACCGACGGAGGGGTCAGGTGAGCAGGGGGTGCAGGCGGTCCAGGGAGGCCGCGAAGCCGGGGTGCAGCGGCACCGAGGCCAGGTCTGCCAGCGGGATCCAGGCCACGCCCTCGCTCTCACCGTCCAGCCGCAGGTCACCCGGCTCGATGCCGCGGATCGGCCGGGCCAGCACGGTCGTGTACGACCAGCCGCCGTGGTCGTCGACCGAGCGGGGACCGAGGACGACGGCGTCCGGCAGCAGCCCCAGCTCCTCCCGCACCTCCCGCAGCGCACCGTGCTCCGGGGACTCCCCCGCGTGCAGCGCACCGCCCGGCGTGCCCCAGGTGCCGCCGTGGTGGGACCACGTCGCCCGGTGCTGGAGCAGCAGCTCGACGCCGTCGGCCCCGTCGCGGTGCACGAGCAGCCCGGCCGCACCGAGCAGTCCCCAGTGCCGGTGGCCGAACGAGCACGTCACCCAGCCGTCGGTGGAGGAGAACACACCCCCAGTCAACCCCGTGCCGGCGCGATCCCGCCGCGTGCCAGGCTCGGGGGCGTGCGCGTCGCCGTCTTCACCGGGTCCCAGAGCGGGCCGCCGTCCCACCAGGAGGCCGCCGCCGGCCTCGCCGCCGACCTGGCCCGGGCCGGGGTGGGCATCGTCTACGGCGGCGGGCACGTCGGGCTGATGGGGATCGTGGCCGACGCCGCGCTGGCCGCCGGCGGCGAGGTGGTCGGCGTCATCCCCCAGCACCTGGTGGACGACGAGCTGGCCCACCCCCGGCTGCCGCAGCTGGAGGTGGTCGGCTCGATGCACGAGCGCAAGGCGCGGATGGCCGAGCTCGCCGACGCCTTCGTGGCCCTCCCCGGCGCGGCGGGGACCCTGGAGGAGCTGTTCGAGGCGTGGACGTGGGGGATGCTCGGCCTGCACGCCAAGCCCACGGTGCTGGTCGACGTCGACGGTTTCTGGCAGCCGCTGCTCGCCCAGCTGCGCCGCATGGTGGACGACGGGTACCTCGACGCCCGCCGGTTCGACGCGCTGGGCGTGGTCACCGGCGCCGCCGACCTGCTGGCGTTCGTCGACCGGTACGAGCACCCCGAGCGGAAGTGGACGCCGACGCCACCGTGACACCCGCGCCGTAACCCGGAGGCAACGGCGCGGTGCTGCACTGGGGCGATGGCCTGCACGCCCGTCCACCAGTCCCGCGTCGTCCACGGCTACCTGCGGGCCTTCCTGCGGGCGGGGTCGGGGCCGCCGCTGCTGCTCGTGCACGGCATCGGCAACAGCTCGCAGACGTGGGCCGGCGTCCTGCAGCGGCTGGCGCGGCAGCACACGGTCATCGCCCCCGACCTGCTCGGTCACGGCGACTCGGACAAGCCGCGGGGCGACTACTCGATCGCCGCCTACGCCAACGGCATGCGCGACCTGCTCAGCGTGCTCGACGTGGAGCGGGTCACCGTGGTCGGCCACTCCCTCGGCGGCGGCATCGCGCTGCAGTTCGCCTACCAGTTCCCCGAGCGCTGCGAGCGGCTGGTGCTGGTGGGCAGCGGCGGGCTGGGGCCGGAGCTGTCCGCGGGGCTGCGCCTGGCCACGCTGCCCGGCGCCGAGGTGGCCCTCACCGCGCTGACCGGGGCGTCCCCACCACTGCGGATCGGGTTGTGGGGGCTCGGGCTCGCCGGCCGGATCGCCGGCTGGCAGCGGGTGCGCGACCTCGCCGAGGCCGGCGACGCGCTGCTCGCGCTCAGGGACGTCGAGGCGCGCCGGGCCTTCCTGCGCACGCTGCGCGGCGTCGTCGACACCCGCGGCCAGGCGGTGACCGCCGTCGACCGCCTGTACCTGGCCAACGCCATCCCGATGCTCGTCGTCTGGGGCAGCCGCGACCCGATCGTGCCGGCCGCGCACGCCGAGACGGTGCGCCGTCTGGTGCCGACCGCGCGCGTCGAGGTCTTCCCGGGTGCGGGGCACTGGCCGCACCTGGACGAGCCCGAGCGCTTCTGTGCCGTCCTCGGCGACTTCCTCGACACCACCGAGCCCGCCGTCCACGACCGGGACGGCTGGCGGGCGCTGCTCGCGCAGGGCCGCGACGGCGTCCCGGCACCCCGCGCGCTGCGGCCCCCGGACCGGCCTGCCGACCCGACGGCGACCGCCTAGCGTCGGCACGGTGGAGCGCTGGGACGTCGTCGTCGTCGGAGGCGGCCCGGCCGGGTCGGCCGCGGCGCTGGCCGCCCTGCGCACCGGCGCCACCGTGCTGGTCGTCGACCGTGCGGAGTTCCCCCGCGACAAGGTCTGCGGCGACGGCGTCGCCCCCGAGGCGCTCGACGTGCTCGCCGCCCTCGCCGTCGACCCCGCGGAGCTCACGGCGGGATACCCGGCCGTGCCCCGGCTCTCGCTGCGCTCACCCGGGGGCGCCACCGTGCAGCGGGCGACCGCCCGGCCCTCCCACGTCGTCCCGCGCGAGGTCCTCGACGGCCGGCTGCTGGCCGCGGCGCTGGCCCGCGGGGCCCGGTTCCGCCGGCACGCCGTCCGCGAGCTGCGCCCGGACGCCGACGGCGTGACCGTCGACGGCGCGCTGCGGGCGGGCGTCGTGGTGGGCGCGGACGGCGCCGAGTCCGTCGTCCGCCGGGCGCTGGGGCTGCCCACCAACCGGACCGACCGGCTGGCCGTGGCGATCCGCGGCTACGCCCCCGAGCTGCCCGGGCAGGCCGGCACGCAGGTGCTGGTCACCACCGAGCAGCGCTGGCCGGCCTACGCCTGGTCGTTCCCGCTGGGCGACGGCCGGGCCAACGTCGGCTACGGCGAGCTGGTGTCGGGCGGGGCGACCCGCGCCGCCCTGGTCGAGGGGCTGCACCGGCTGCTGCCCGGCGTCGCACCGGGCCGGCTGCGCGCCCACCGGCTGCCGCTGTCCACCGGCCGGCCGCGGCAGCCCGACGGCCGGGTGCTGCTGGCGGGGGACGCCGCGTCGCTGGTCAACCCGCTGACCGGCGAGGGCATCTTCTACGCGGTGGTCTCCGGTGCGCTGGCCGGTGCGGCCGCGGCGGCGGGTCCCGACGCCGGGGTCCGCTACCGGGCGGCGCTGCACCGGCGGCTGGACGCGCACCTGCGCTCGTCGTCGGCCGCCGCCCGGCTGAGCCGCTGGCCCGCGCTCATGGACGCCACCTTCCGCGCCGCCGCGGCCGACCAGCGGGTGTTCGACGACGTGGTCGCGCTGGGGCTGGCCGACGGCCGGCTGACCCCGCGCGCCCTGACCGGCGCGGTCCGCGAGCTGGCCGTCGGGCGGGCCTGACCGCTCAGGACGGCGGGGCGGGCGCCGCCGTCGGTGCCGGCGTCAGGAGCACCGTGTAGTCCTCGGCCGACAGCGGCTCCGCGGTCAGCTCGCCGGAGGGCAGCGGCGCGTCGATCCGCTGGCCGTCGAGGGTCAGGACGACGGCCGCCACGCCCGGCACGCTGGTCGCCGAGAGCACCAGCTGGGCCGCCGCGCGCCGGCTGGCCTGGCCGGTCGGGACCTCGGCCGGGCCGCTCAGGTCCACCGTCACCGTCCCGTCGGAGACGTCGGCGACCGCGAGCTCGACGTCCGGCGGCAGCGCGGTGGACAGCTGCTCGTCGCGCTCGGCCGCGGTCGGCCCGGCCGCGAGCTCGTCGAGCAGCGCGCCGACCCGGTCGGCCAGCGACGCCCCGGTCACCTCGCGCGGCCGCGGGACCAGCCGGTCGTCCTGCGCCACCAGGTAGACCTGCCCCGAGGCCGCCGACGGCTCCGGCGTCGGCGGAGCGGTGGGCTGCGGGCTGGGCGAGGTCAGGCCGAACGGCACCTCGGACGGCGGGATCTCCTCCGCCGGGCCGCCCGTGGGCACCGCGCAGCCGGCCAGCAGGCAGCAGAGGACGACGGTCAGCAGGCGGCGGCTCACGAGCCGGCCCCCGGCACCGAGAGGACGAACCGGGCCCCGCCGCCGGGCGCCGCGGAACACCACGCCGCCCCGCCGTGCCGGGCGGCGGTCTCCGCCACGATCGCCAGCCCCAGGCCGGCCCCGGGCAGCGAGCGCCGGGCCGCGCGCGGGCCGCGGGCGAACCGCTCGAAGACCCGCTCGCGGTCCTGCACCGGGACCCCCGGGCCCTCGTCGTCCACGCACACCAGGACGGCGCCGTCCCGCCGCCGCACGTGCACCGCGCACGGTCCGCCGGCGTGCCGGTCGGCGTTGTCGAGGAGGTTGCGCACCGCCCGCTCCAGCCCGGTCTTGTCGCCGGTCACCACCGTCTCCTCGTCCGGGTCGCCGTGCAGCAGCGCGGGGTCCTTCCCGCCGGCGGCGAGCACCTCGCGGGCGAGGGCGGTCATCGACACCGGAGCGGCGCGGTCCGACGGCGGGGCGCCGTCCAGGCGGGCCAGCTCGAGCAGGTCGTCGAGCATCCGGCGGAACCGGTCGAGCTCCCGCTCGACCAGCGCGAGGGCCTGGTCGGCCCGGGGGGAGAGCTCCGACCGGCGCGCGGCCAGCACCTCCACGCTGGTGACCACGCCGGTCAGCGGGCTGCGCAGCTCGTGGCTGACGTCGCCGACGAAGCGGGCGTCGCGGTCGATGCGGGCGGCCAGGGCGTCGACCATGCTGTTGAAGCCGGCGACGATGGCCAGCAGGTCGGGGTCGTCGGTGGGGGGCAGCCGGGTGGTCAGCTCGCCGCCGGCGATCCGGGTGGCCGCCGCAGCCACCTGCTCCAGCGGCTGGACGGCGCGCCGGCTGGCCCACGCACCGAAAGCCGCGCCCGCCGCGGTCGCGGCCAGCGCGCCCGCCCCGAGGACCACGGCCAGCGTGCGCAGCACGATCTGCAGCTCGGTCAGCGGCGACAGCTCGTAGAACTCGATCCCCGCGGCCGCCACCGGCACCCCGACCAGCAGCGCGGGACCGCCGGAGGTGTCGACCCGCACGCTGCCGGCCGAGCCGCCGGCGACCAGCTGCCGCAGGTCGCCGGGGACGTCGCGGGCGTCGACGTCCAGGCTGGAGGAGAACCAGGAGTCCCCGCTGCGGACGACGACGTCGGCGCCGCCCGAGGGCACCAGCTCCCCCACGACGTCGCCCACCTCGGTGCCCGCGGTCGCCAGCCGGCTGCTCAGCACGTTGGCGTCGGCGAAGGCCTGCCGGGTCAGCGACCGCTCCCGCTGGTCGAGCAGGTAGTTGCTGGCCAGCAGCCAGGTGGTGCCGACCAGCACGGCCGAGACGAGGAGCGCCCCGACGGCGAAGCCCAGCACGATCCGCGCCCGGAGCCCCCGCGACGCGAGGGCCCACCTCACCGTGCCCTCTGGTTCGCTCCGCGGGGCGCACCGCTCCTCGCTCGCCGGCGCTCGCTGCGATGCTTCCGCCCCTGTCCGCTCACTGCGGATCCAGCCGGTAGCCCAGCCCCCGGACGGTGACCACGATCCGCGGCGCTCCCGGGTCCAGCTCGACCTTGGTCCGCAGCCGCCGGATGTGGACGTCGACGATCCGCTCGTCGCCGAAGAAGCCGTGCTCCCAGACCCGCTCCAGCAGGGCCTGCCGGCTGAAGACCCGGCCGGGCGCCGAGGCCAGCTCGCACAGCAGCCGGAACTCGGTCAGCGTGAGCGGCAGCTGCTGCTCGCCGCGGTGGACCGTGCCGCGCATCTCCCGCAGCACCAGCGGCGCGGCCGGGTGCCGGTCGAGGACCACCTCGGCCGGGGCGCCGGCGTCCGCCGTCCCCGTCGCGCCGGCTCCGGCTCCGGCGCCGGCCCGGCGGCGCAGCGCGCGCAGCCGTGCGGTGATCTCCTTCACCTGGAACGGCTTGGTCACGTAGTCGTCGGCGCCGGCCTCCAGCGCGGCGACGATGTCGTGGGTGTCGGCGCGGGCGCTCACCACGATGATCGGCAGGTCGTGCTCCCGGCGGACCTCCCGGATCACGGCGAACCCGTCCATCGACCCGAGCATCAGGTCGACGACCATGAGGTCCGGCGTCGCCGTCGCGACCAGCGCGACCGCCTCCTCGCCGCTCGCCGCCTCGGCGACGTCGTAGCCCTCGTCCTCCAGCGCCCACCGCAGGGCGGTGCGGATCGGGTCGTCGTCCTCGACGACCAGCAGACGCGGAGCCACTCCCGCCATGCTGCCATCGGCCACCGGGCGTTCGGCCGGTCGTCACAGGATCGCAAAGCAACTCCCGGCCGGTTCTCAATCTCCTCGCGGGAGCCTGTCAGTGGCCGCCTGCAGAGTGGCGGCCATGCGACGGTCCCGAGGAGGACACCGATGACGTTGGCTCCCGCACGGCCCCGGTTCGACACTCCGACCCGGGTCGACGTGGTGACCATCCACCTCGACGACGACCTGCTCGCCGGCGGCCTGGCGGACGTGCGCTGGCTGCTGCACGACGCGCTGCTGGCCGGCGCCCGCCGGCTGGTGGTCGACATCTCCGGCGTGCAGCACCTGTCCAGCTCCGCCGTCGCGAGCTTCCTGTCGGCGCACCGCACCTGCCGGGCGCGGGGCGGGGCGGTGGTGCTGCGCGGGGCGAACCGGCGGACCGAGGACCTGCTGCACCGGACCGGTCTGTGGCGCGTGATCGAAGTCGAGCCGCCGACCGGGGCGGCGGCGTGACCGCCGACCTCACCGAGGTGGTCGACCGGCGTGCAGGGCTGATCCGGGCCAGCGGCCGCCTGACCTCGCTCGGGGCCGACCTGCTGCGCGGCACCGCCGACGGGCTGCGCGGCAGCGGGCACGCCCGCGTGGTGCTGGACCTGCGCGGGGTCAGGGCCGCCGACGCCGCGGGGCTCGACATCCTCCGCGAGCTGCGCCGGGAGTTCGCCGCCGACGGCGGGGAGCTGCTGATCCGCGCCTGAGACCGGCCGGCCGTCGACGGTGCTGCTGCCTGCGGCCGGCCTGCTCTTCCTGGCACTGTGCGGCAACGCCGGCCAACCTCGGGGGCCGACCCTGTCGAGTGTTGCCTATTGACTTTCGATAGATAGAAACTGACGCTCGATGCATGCACACGGTGCGTCGGGCAGTGGGCCCCCTCAGGATCCTGCTCGTGGTGGTGTTCGCGGCCCTGGTGGCTGCGCAGATCTGGGCGCTGCCCGCGCTGGTGCCGGACCTGGCCGAGCCCTCGCTGGAGCAGTCGTTCATGACGTGGACGATGCTCACGGTCCTCGTGCTGGGGCTGCTGTGCGTCCAGGTCGTGATCGTGTGCACCTGGAAGCTGCTGACCCTGGTCACCCACGACCGCATCTTCAGCGCGGGTGCCCTGCCCTGGGTGAACGCGATCGTGTGGGCGATCGCCGTCGGCTGGGGGATGTTGCTGGGCGCCTTCGTCTGCGCCTACTACTTCATCGTCGACGAGGTCAGCGACGACCCGGTGCTGCCCGCGCTGCTGCTGGTCCTGCTGCTCGTCGGCGCCGTGGTGGGGCTGCTCATGGTGGTCATGCGCGCGTTGCTGCGGCAGGCGACGACGCTGCGGACGGACATGGAAGCGGTCATCTGATGCCCATCGTCGTGCGCATCGACGTCGAGCTGGCCAAGCGCAAGATGAGCGTGGGCGAGTTCGCCGAGCGGGTCGGTCTCACGCCGGCGAACGTCGCCGTGCTGAAGAACGGCCGCGCCAAGGCGGTCCGCTTCAGCACCCTGGAAGCCATGTGCCGGGTCCTCGAGTGCCAGCCCGGCGACCTGCTCGAGTGGGTCCCGGAGGACCACCACGCCCCGCACGAGGCCCACCGGTGATCGAGGTCCGCGGCCTGACCAAGCGGTACGGCGACGTCCTGGCCGTCGACGACCTGAGCTTCGACGTCGAGCCGGGCAGGGTCACCGCGTTCCTCGGCCCGAACGGGGCGGGGAAGTCCACGACGATGCGGATGGTCCTCGGTCCGGACCGGCCCACCTCGGGAGAGGCGCTCGTGAGCGGACGGCCGTCGCGACGCTCGCCGAGCCGCTGCGCGAGGTCGGTGCGCTGCTCGACCCGGGCTCGGTCCACCCCGGCCGCAGCCACCTCCGTGGCTGTCGGCCATCGCCGAGGTCCTGCCGGGATCCGGAGCGGGGTTCCTGCTGCTCGGGGAGGTGCCGGGGATGACGCGGGCGTCGTCGGTGGCGGCGCTGCTGGGCTGGGCCGGCGGCGCGCTCCTGCTCGGGTGGCTGCGACTCGCCCGGGACGACGCGAACCGGTGACCACGGGCCGTCCGCGGCCGCGGGCTCACCGGGCCGTGAGCACCGCGTCCGTCGCCCGGCGGATCACGTCGTAGCAGCCGCACGCGTGCGCCTGCAGGCGCGGCCGGTCGGTGATGGTGATGGCGCCGCGGGTGTAGGTGATGCAGCCGTCCTCGGCGAGTGACTGGGCGACCTCGCTGACCGAGGTGCGTCGCACGGCGAGCATCTGCGCGAGGAAGTGCTGGGTGAGCTCGAAGCTGGGGCTGTCCATGCGGTCGGCGGTCATGAGCAGCCACCGGGAGGCTCGCTGGCGCACCGTGTGGACCCGGTTGCAGGCGGCGTTGCGCGACACCTGCGTGAACAGCGCCTGGGCGGAGCGGCGGAGCATGTCGGTCAGCGGACCGTCGACCTCGGTGATGTGCTCGCGCAGGTCCTCGGCGGCCAGCGTCAGCGCGTGGCCGGGGACCTGCACCAGCGAGCGCTCGGTCGGGGTTCCCGCGCCGAGGAACAGCGCCATCCCGACCATGCCCTCCCTCCCGACGGTGGCGGTCTCCACCACCTGGTCGACACCGAGGTCGACGACGACGGAGACCACGCCGACGAGCGGGAAGTGCACCGCCTGGATCGGCTGCCCGGGCTCGTGCAGGACCTGCCCCAAGGGCAGCGGCATCGGCTGCAGATCGGGGAGCAGCGCGGCCAGGGCGTCCTCGCCCAGGCCGGCGAGGACGGTGTTGCGCCGTGCTGTGCGCGGGTCGACCGCCACGATGGACTCCTCCGGTGCCGGGCTGCCGGCGTACCGCGACGCTCTCGGCGGGATCGTGATCCCTCGTCCGCGGTCGGTGTGGTCGGGCGGAGGCTGCCCTTGGTGACAGGGCACACCCATCCTGCCGGACGACGTCAAGCGAGCGGTCCCACGCCCGCCTCCGGCGGCTCAATGTCGGGTAGCGTGCACAGCACGTCGTTCCTCGGCAGAGCGGAGGGCCGGGCGGAGCGAGCCGGTCCGCCTGATCGCCCTCCCGCGGACTCCCGGGCGGCGTGCGATCGAGAGGACCACCTGCGATGACCGGTCCTGCGGACAACGAGAACCCGGCGCACGCACCGGCGGCCTACGACGGACTCAGCCACCTGCTGCTGGCGGAGGAGGACCCCCAGTCGGTGCTCCAGCGGGTGGTCGACCAGGTCAAGCGGGCGATGCCGGACGGCGCCGAGGCGTCGATCACGGTGCTGCGCGACGACCGGCCCACGACGGCGGCCTTCACCGGGGACCTGGCCCTGGACCTCGACGAGACGCAGTACGGGCGTGGCCACGGCCCGTGCCTGGACGCCGCCTTCGGGAGCCACGTCGTCGAGATCGTCGACGGGCACGCCGAGAGCCGGTGGCCGGACTACATCCCGACCTTCCTCGAGCGGGGCGCGGTGAGCTCGATCGCCGTCCCGGTCCCTGCGGCCGGCCTGGTCGCGGGGTTGAACGTCTACGCGCCCTCCGCGCAGACCTTCAGCGAACAGGACCGGCAGACCGTCGTGGAGCTCGCCAGCTACGCCGCGGTCGTGCTGACCAACATGGACACCCTGCAGGACGCGCGCGAGCTGGCCGAGAACCTGCAGAAGGCGCTGGAGTTCCGTTCGGTCATCGAGCAGGCCAAGGGCATCCTGATCGAGCGGTTCAAGCTGACGCCCGACGAGGCGTTCCGGCTGCTGGCCGAGGCCTCCATGCACAACAACCGGAAGGTGCGCGACATCGCCGAGACCCTCGTGCTCACCGGCAGTCTGGAGGTCCGGTTCCCGCTTCCCGACGGTGCGACGAGCACCACTCCCCACGACTCGCAGGAGGGAGGACGCCGATGAGCGACCCCACCCGTCCCGTCGACGACCTGCCGCCGGACGAGCCGGGTCTCGCGGCGCCGGACGCCCTGGCATCGGCGCTGACCCAGATGGCCGGGCTGGTGCTGTCCCGGGAGAGCGTCGACACCGCACTGGAGCTGGTCACCACGCTGGCCGTCACCGTGACCTCCGGCACGCTCGGCGCCGCCGTGACCGTCGTCGACGAGCGCGGCAAGCGTTCCCGAGCGGCCTCCGGCCAGGCGGTCGAGCAGGCCGACGCCCTGCAGTACGAGCTCGACGAGGGGCCGTGCCTGACCGCCTGGCGCACCCAGCAGGTCGTGCGCATCGACGACACGACCACCGACGGGCGCTGGCCGCGGTGGAACGAGGCGGCCGGCCGGCTGGGCGTGCGCTCGGTGCTCAGCGCGCCCCTGCTCGCGGCAGGCGAGTCGATCGGCGCGATGAAGGTCTACGGCACCCGCCCCCTGGCCTACGGTCCGCACGACGAGCAGGTCATGCGTCTGTTCGCCGCCCAGGCGGCGATCCTGCTGGCCAACGCCCAGAGCCTGGGAGAGGCCCGCCGGCTGAGCCGGCAACTGGCCGAGGCGCTCATCAGCCGGGACGCCATCGCCCAGGCCACCGGCGTGCTGCTGGCACGGGGGGCCGCCACCCAGCAGGACGCCTTCGCGTCGCTCGCCGCAGCCGCTCGGCACAGCCACGGCCGGGTCGAGGACGTGGCACGGAGCCTCGTGTCCTCCGTGATCGCGGACAACGCCCGCCCCGGCGCCCCCTGATCCGCCCTCGACCATGACCAACGAGGAGCGCCACCGTCGCATGGACGCCGCCCGCGTCCGCGCCGAGCTGACGGTGCAGGACCTGTGGCTGCAGTACGTGGCGCTCGGCGGCAGCAGTGACGCCTTCGACCTCGACGCCTACCTGCAGGGCCTGGCGCCACTGGAGGCCTTCCAGCAGGACATCCTGGCCCAGGCCCTCAACGAGCGTCTCGAGGACCTGTACCAGGCCGCCCGCATCCCGCTGTCGGACCCGATGCCGGGGACGGGGGACGCGATCCCGCTCCAGGACGCCGTGGACCACCTCCTCCGCAGGCAGCCGCCGGCGGCCGAGGCCCCCGAGGCCTCCGGCGGCGAGCCCGCCTGAGCGCGTCTCCGGTGCTGCCCGGGCCTCAGGTGGACCCGGAGGCCACCGTCCAGCGCGCGACCGCTGACAGGGATCTGCCGTTCGCGCGCGCTCCTCGCAGCGACGTCTCATCGGTCAGCTGACAGCCCCGAGGGCAGTCGAACTCGACGGGGATCCCGTTGAGCCATCCGACGGCCGCGGAGTGCCCGCAGCCGGGACAGGTCTCCCAGGTGACTCGCTCGCTCGCGCTCATGCGCCTGTCCCCCAGGTCGCCGACGTCTTCCCGGCGACCGGTGACGAGGAGGGGTGGGCCCACTCTATGAGCCCGCCCACTCCGTGGATTGCGTTTCTCGTACCCCTGCCGCACGCCGGGCAACCACACGGCAGTCGTCGGAGCCGTCACCGTCGGACAGCGGAGGGGCAGGTCGACACCACGCCGCGGCTGCCTCGTGGTCAACGCCGGATGGCAGCCAGCGCCCCCGGCCGTCCCATGAGGCCCAGAGATCCCCGTGAGGGCCAGGGCCTCCCCCTAGACCCGCCGATCCGGGGGCACCCACACGCCACGCTCCACCATCAGCTGGATCTGCTTCTCGATCACCTGCTCGCGGAACTCCGCGTGGGTGAACGGCGCCCGGTCGGCGTAGAGGTTCGGCGGATAGACCGAGTCGCGGTAGACCAGCTGGTAGAGCTCGGTGCGGAGGTCCTTGGCCCAGTTGTCCCACTGCGCGTGGGTGCGGAAGTGCCGGAGAGCGTCGATGTCGATGGTCCCGGCGACATAGGAGGACCCGGCCCCGTACAGGTGCTGACCGACGACCCGGCCCTTGTAGTCGATCACCATCGACCGCCCGCCGAAGGTGTCGATCGGGTCCTGCGCCTCGGGATACAGGTAGTAGGTGGCCAGGTTGGGGGCCACGACGTAGAAGTTGTTGTCCAGGGCGCGCGCCCGGCTCTGGATCTCGAAGAACTCGTTGCCCGTGTGCGGGTGGGGGTAGGACGCCCGGTAGACGACCTCGGCACCGTTCATCGCCAGCCCGCGTGCGTTCTCGGGGTAGGAGCCCTCGTTCGCCATGAGGACGCCGAGCCGGCCGATCTCGGTGTCGGCCACCGGGAAGAAGGCATCGAGGGTCAGTCCGTGGAGCTCCACCCAGCGGTCCCACACGTCGTGCGGGGTCATCGAGTGCTCGACCGGGTACAGCGTGGTCAGCTTGTAGTGCTTGAGGACGAGTTCGCCCCGCCGGTCGAGGGCGAACCCGACGTTGAAGAACCGGTCGGGGAAGGCCTCGTGGCGCGCTTTGGCCTGTGCGATCACGAAGGTGTCGTAGGTGCGCGCCAGCTCGCCGAGGACATCGGTCTCCGGACCCGGGATGTCGATGGCGCAGTCCCGGGCGAAGGTCGCGTGGTCGAGGTCGAGCACCTCGTCGTTGAACGCTTGCAGACCGCCCTCGGGGATCGCGACGAGCCGCACCGGCAGGTCGAGGCTGGACAGCCAGGACGCGGCCTTGAACAGCTGCGCGATGTGCTCGAGGTTGCGGCCGATGTCGGCGCGGGTGCGGATGCCGCGCACCGCAGGGACGAGGCCCACGGCGGTGTAGGGCTCGGGCATGCGGGGAGTGTTCCACCGAATCGCCGCCGCGGAACGGGGACGACCTCCCGTCTCGAGCCACCGGTCAGGGACGTCCGTCCCGACCGGACGGCGAGGGCGGTCCCGCGCCCGGGGCGAGGTCGGCGCCCGGGATGCGCCGCCCGGCGCCTCGCCGGGGCAGTGTCGCGGACCCGCAGGCGGCAGCGAGTGCGGCTCCGGCGGCGACCAGGAACGCCGTCGAGAAGCTGCCCGACCGGTCGGCGATCCACCCGCCGAGCTGGGGACCCACCAACTGTGCGGACCCGAAGACGAGGGTGACCGCGCCGAAGGCGGCGGCGAACCGCCGGGGGTCGAGCCAGTCAGCGAGGTGAGCGGCGAGCACGGCCGGGGCTCCGGACAGCGCCAGGCCGAACACGAGTGCGGAGAGGGCAGCCCAGGGCTCGTCGCCGACCGGGACCAGCAGGATCGCGGCGGTCATCCCCACGTAGGCCCACGTCATGGCCGCTCGCCGTCCCACCCTGTCCGACCAGCGGCCGAGCAACACCCCGCCGAACATGATGCACACCCCCGCGAGCGCGAAGACGGCAGAGGCGTGGCCGGCGCCGAAGCCGGCGTCGTCCTGATACGCGGCGACCAGGAAGGTCATGTAGATGGAGATCGCCAGGCCGTATCCGCCGTAGGAGAGGGTCGAGCCGATCCACCCGGGGACCGCGCGCAGCGCCCAGATGCGGACCGGACCGGTGACCGGGGCGACCGGGGGACGCAGCCACCGCAGCGCCGCGGCCGCGACGAGCGCCGACAGCACCGCCTCGATGCCCCACACGGGGCGCCACACACCAGGGTCGCCGACGGCGTGCACCACGGCGGTGAGACCGCTGCTCGCCACCACCCCGAGACCGACCCCGCTGCCGGTCAGCCCGATGGCCAGGCCCCGGCGGGACACCCGGACAGCGGATCCGGCGATGCCCGGAGCCGGCACCCAGATCATCGCTCCGCCGAACCCCGCCAGGACCATGCCCGTCACCAGGACCGGCACCGACGGCGCGAGCGAGAGGACCGACAGCCCGGCCGTGGTGAGCAGCAGGCCCGTGCGCACCGAGGTCGCCGGTGCCATGCGGTCGGCAGTGAGGCTGACCAGGAGCGTCCCCGCGAGGTACGCGGTGAGGTTCAGCGTGCCGAGCAGTCCGGCGACGACGTAGGAGTGCACGAGATCGGCGTTGACGGCGGGCAGCAGGAGCGCGTACCCGAAGCGCCCGAAGCCCTGGGCCACGGCGGCGGCCAGCACCAGCACCGGGAGGAGGACCCGTGGCCCGGGAGCGGAGCCGCTGTGTCTCGGAGGGCGAGCACGGAGAGGTCGCACCGGAGCCGCCAGCAGTCGGTCGGGACGGGGCTACGCCGTCGTGGTCACCGAGGCCAGCACGGCCGGATAGGCCGCCTCGGCGACTCGGCGCAGCTCGGCGTCCGTGCGGTCCTGGACCGGATGCGGAACCAGCACGTACGGCGCCGGGAAGCCGAGCGCCGCGCCCTGCAGCCGCGCTGCCTCATCGAACGCCCGACTGGCGAGGAAGACCCCGACCACGCCCCGGCGCTCGAGGTCGGCGATGTCGTGCACACTGCACGACGTGCACGAGCCCTAGTCGGCCAGCGCCTCGATCACCACCTCGCACTGCTCGGTGATCTCGTGCCGCAGGTCGACCGGGGCGATCCGCGCGAACGTCGGCTTGCGGTAGCGGCGCACCGTCGCGCCGTCCTCGCGGAGCAGCTCCTCGAGCCGGTCCAGGACGACGTCCCCACGGGCCTTGCTGATGTCGAGCAGCCCCACGGTGCGGCCCTGCAGCGAGGACGGGCGCGGGAGCGGCGCCCGGACCGGTGCCTGCCGCTCACCGGTGGGATCGAGAACCGTCTTCACGCCCGTACCTCCTGTGTCACCGGGACGCTTCCCGTCCGACCGGCCACCCAACCACCGACGATCGCACTGAACAGGCCGGCGTCGCCGCCGGCGGAGACGATCAGCAGCCCGCCCGGCCGGAACTTCGGCAGCTCGTCGGCGGCGGCCCCGGACGGCAGGCCCTCGGCCATGCCGCCGGCCCCCCGCACCAACTCACCGGCGGGCAGTCTCAGCAAGCCGTCCAGCTCGGCCAGCAGCCGGGTCCGGTCCCACCCGGCTTCGCGGAAGACCCGCCCGTGTTCCGGGGAGACGACGAGCATCGCGTCGAAGGCCATCGGCAGCTTGGGGTGGGCGTTGACGCGCAGGCACGCCGCGAACGTGCGGGCCAGCGACTCCGGATCACGGCTGAGCTGGTCGACCACCGGCTGCACGCCTGATCCGGCGAAGACGGTCACGGCGTCGCCGGGCACCCCTCGCTCGGCCGCCAGCGGAGGGAACGGGCTGTCCTGCTCGCGCTCGGCGAAGCAGAAGGTGAACTTGCCCGGATTGCCCAGGGTCGCCCGGTCGACCTCACCGGGACGGCCGCCCCCGACGTTGCGCACCACCAGCTGCAGTGCCCGACCGATCGTGGCGTTGGCACGGTTGCCCTGCCCGAGGGCGTTGACCCCGCTGTTCATCCCGATCCGGGCGGCGACCGGCCCGTTGACGATGACGACCGGTCCCGCGAAGTAGGTGGTGGCGAGCAGGCCGTGCAACGCGAACTCCTCGGCGGACGCCGCCTCGAGCGCCGCGAGGACGACCGGCAGGTACTCGGGCAGGCAGCCGGCCATCACCGCGTTGACCGCGACCTTCTCGACGGTGCACTCCACGAGGTCCGGCGGGACGACGGCCACCACCTCACCGGGATCGCGGGCCGTCCCGCGCAGCATCCGCAGCACCCGCTCGGGAGTCGGCGGCACGACCGGCAGTCCGTCGGTCCAGCCGCGGTCGAACAACGCCTCGTGCTCGTCCTCGAGGTCGGCCAGCTCCACCCGGCGGCTGGTCAACCCGGTGCTCCCGTACCTCGCCTCCAGGGCGTCGACCCGGGTCGGGTCCACCGACAGGGACCCGCAGCCCGGCCGGTGCTCGGGCAGGCCCGCACCCAGCCCGGCGACGCCGGTCAGCGTCTCCCACTGCTCGCGGCTCCAACCCACCACCCGGGCGGTCTCCACACCGTTGTCGACCCGCAGCAGGGTGGGGACGGTCTCGACGTCCAGCCGGTAGGACAGCTCGAGGGCGGTGTCGTCGTGGTCGAACCAGTCCGGGTCGTCCTGGCACCACACCGCGGCGCCCAGTTGCCGCAGCACCGGCTCGACCAGCACGCAGGTCGGGCAGTCCCGCTTCACGACCGCGACCAGCCCGTCCGGCACGTGCACGGAGTCGACCCTAGCCGCGCCCGCGGTCCGATCCCAGGGCGCGCCCCCAGCCGGAGCGGGGCCCGGTCCCGCCGGCCTTGTCGCAGCCACCCGGCCTCGGCAGACTCCGGTCGTCAGCGTGCCCGGAGGACGAAGGGCGGACGACGATGTCCGACGACGACCTGGCCTACGCCACCGCGACCGAGCTGACCCCTTCGCCCTCGACGATCCCGCCACCTTCGCCGGGGCCACGCGCCGGTCGATCCGTGGCCGGCGGATCGCCCGCAGCCCCGACTTCGGCGTCTACCCGGTCGACCGCCGGGTCGCCGGCGTCGTCCAGCGGGCGGTGCGCGCCTTCGAGGACGCGGGCGCCGCCGTCGATCAGGTCGACCTCGCGTTCGACCACGACCAGCGCGAGCTGAGCGACCTGTGGTGCCGCCTGATCATGCCGCTCAACATCGAGGGCCTCGAGGGACCGAAGGCGCAGGGCCTCGACCTGCTCGGCGACCACCGCGACGACTCCCCGCAGGAGTACCTGCGCTGGATCGTCAACTTCACCGGCCATCCGGCCGCCTCGATACCCGCCGGGGACGTCGACGGGCTGCCGGTCGGCATGCAGATGATCGGCCGTCGCTACTGCGACGCCGACGTCCTCGCCGCGAGCGCGGCATACGGGCGCCTCCGGCCCTGGCAGGACGCCTACGCCCGATGCGCCGCCCGTTCCCTCGCGTCATCTGCTGGGCGCGACCTCGACCTCGACCGATCCTCCGGCCCCGGGAGCCAGCGATGATGACAGTGGTGACCACGACCAGGGTCCGGCCCGGTGGCGAGGCGGAGTGGGACGCCGCGGTGCGGGCCCGGTTCGACTCCGCCCGTGAGCGGCCGGGCTGGATCTCCGGACAGCTCCTCACCTCGGACGATGAGAGCTCCATCCGCGTGATCGTCGGGACCTGGGAGAGCCGCGAGGCCTGGGAGGCCTGGCACGCAGACCCGGCCTTCCTCGATCAACGAGCCACGTTGCAACGCCTGGAGGAGGAGGGCAGCCGGGTGGCGTGGTTCCGGGTGGTCGCCGACGCCCGTGCCCGCGACTGAGGAGCGAGCCGCGCGTGACCCGACCGTGAACGTGTGATCGCCGGTTTCGTCGACCGCGAGCACCATCTGCCTCCTGGGGAGGCAGCGGGAGGCACGTTCTCGTCATCCGCGGGCACCTGCTTGGTTCAGCGCCTCGGCGGTGAGTACCTGCGCGAGGTGAGAGCGGTAGGCCGCGTCGGCGCGCAGGTCCGACGGCGGGCCGGCCCCTTCGGCCGCGCGGACGGCGGCGACGTCGACTCCGGCGCCGCCGGCCAGGGCCTCCTCCACGGCGCGCGCCCGCAGCGGCACCGAGCCCATGTTGACCAGCCCGACGGCGTGCCCGCCGGCGGTCTCCTGGACGGCGACGCCGACGATGGCCCAGTCCTGACTCCGCTGCCGGAACTTCCGGAAGCCCCACCCGCGACCGGGCTGCACCGGCACGCGGATCTCGAGGAGGATGTCGTCCGGCTCGGCCGCGGTCTCCCAGAAGTCGAGGAAGAAGCCGTGCGCGGAGACCTCGCGTTGACCGCTCGGGCGGCGCAGGACGAGCGTCGCATCGAGCGCGAGGAGCACCGCCGGTACGTCGGCCGCGGGGTCGCCGTGCATGACGGCGCCGCCGATCGTCCCGCGGGCACGCACCTGCCGGTCCCCCACGGTGGCCGCCGCCGCGGCCAGCAGCGGCACCTGCTCGCGGACCAGGGACGAGAGTTCGAGGTCGCGGTAGCGCAGGCCGGCACCGAGCCGCAGCACCCCGTCGGACTCTTCCAGTGTGCGCAGTTCCGGCAGCCTGCTGATGTCGATCAGCACCTCGGGCGCCGCCAGGCGGAACTTCATCAGCGGGATGAGCGAGTGTCCACCGGCGAGCCACTTGGCGTCGTCCCCGTGCTCGGCCATGAGCGAGGCGGCGTGCTCGAGGGACGAAGCCTGCAGGTAGTCGAAGCCGGCGGGGATCACCGCTGGCCTGCCTGCTCGGCGCGGTCGGCGTGCGCACGGGCCGCCGGGCCAGGGCCGCCGTTTTCGGCGGCCCAGGTCACCGACTCCACGATCATCTGATAGCCGGTGCAGCGACACAGGTTGCCCTCCAGGCCCTCGCGGATCTCCGCCCGGGACGGCTGAGGGCTGTCCAGCAGCAGACCGGTGGCCGAGACGACCATGCCGGGCGTGCAGTAGCCGCACTGCAGGCCGTGGCACTGTCGGAAGCCCTCCTGCACCGGGGACATCTCCCCGTCGGATGCCAGCCCCTCCACGGTGAGCACCTCGCTGCCGTCGACGGCGGCGGTGAAGACCGTGCAGGACTTCACCGCCACGCCGTCGAGCAGGACCGTGCAGGCACCGCAGTTGCTCGAGTCGCAGCCCACGTGCGTCCCCGTCAGGCCGAGGGTGTCGCGCAGGTAGTGCACGAGCAGCTGGCGGGACTCGACCGGGTGCCGCGTCGTCAGCCCGTTGACGTGCAGCTCGACGTCGTGCCTCATGGGGTCACCTTCCAGTCCTCGTCGCGGCCACCCTCCGGCGGTTCGGGCATCCCCTCGGGCGGTGACGCTCCGGCGTCGGCTTGCGGCGCCGCCACGCCGGGGCTCACCCCGTCGGCGGCCCGGCCGTCGTTCATCGCGGTCCAGACCTTGAACGGGGTCAAGGGCATGTCGATCGTCCGGACCCCGAGGTGGGACAGCGCGTCCACGACGGCGTTGACCACCGCCTGCGGCGCCGCGGTGGCGCCGGACTCACCGAGGCCCTTGGCGCCGAGCGGGTTGAAGCTGGTCTTCACCTCGACGTGGTGGGTCTCCATGTCCGGCAGGTCGGGCGCGCCCGGCACCGCGTAGTCGATCAGCGACGAGGTGACCGGCTGGCCCTCCGGGTCGTACCCGACCTCCTCCAGCAGCGCCTGGGCGATGCCCTGGGCCACGCCGCCCTCCACCTGGCCGCGCGCGGTGAGCGGGTTGATCACCGTGCCGCAGTCGTCCACCGCGACGTAGCGCAGGATGTCGACCTTGCCGGTCGCGCGGTCGACCTCGACCACGCAGGCGTGCGCGCCGCTGGGATAGCTGAGGTTGGTCGGCTCGTAGCAGTCCATCGCCTGCAGCCCGATCTCCATGCCGTCGGGGCACTTGTGCGGCTTGTAGGCGGTCAGGGCGACGTCGGCGAGGGTGACCTCGGTGCCTGGGGTGCCGCGGACGGCGAAGGACTCGCCGTCCTGGACGATGTCGTCCTCGTTCGCCTCGAGCATGTGCGCGGCGATCTGCAGGAGCTTGCGGCGCACCTTGTCACTGGAGCGCATCACCGCCGGCCCGCACACCGGGATGGCCCGGCTGCCCATCGTGCCGATGCCCTCCTGCACGGTGTGGGTGTCGCCGTGCCGGACGGTGATCCGCTCCATCGGGATGCCGCCGAGGGCGTCGGCGGCGATCTGCGCGAAGGCCGTCTCGTGGCCCTGGCCGTGCGGGCTGGTGCCGACCGAGACGACCACGGTGCCGTCGGAGTTCATGCGCACCGTGGAGGACTCCCAGCCGCCGAGATAGCCGAACTGCTCGAACAGCGGCGTCGGCCCGAACCCGCCCATCTCCACGAACGTCGAGAAGCCGATGCCCAGCAGCGGCCGGCTCAGGTCGGCCCGGCGCTCCTCGGCCGCGCGGCGCAGCACCTCGTAGTCGAGGTTCTCCAGCAGCGTGTCCAGCAACCGCGGGAAGTCGCTCTCGTCGTAGACGATGCCCGGCCACTGGGTGGCGAAGGGCATCTCGTCGGGCTGGATGAAGTTGGCCCGCCGCACCTCCAGCGGGTCCCTGCCCAGCTCGTCGGCGACCACGTCCATCACCCGTTCGATGAGGAAGGCTGCCTCGGGCCGGCCCGCGCCACGGTAGGCGCCGATCGGTGTGGTGTTGGTGGCCACGCTCTTGAAGGACGCTGCGATCTTGGCGATCTTGTAGCAGCCGCCAGACATGAAGACCGTGAGCGTGGGCAGTCCCGCTCCTGTCGCGTCCGGCCAGGCGCCGCAGTCCTGGACGATCGCCAGGCGCATGGCCAGCACGCGGCCGTCGTCGTCGAAACCGACCTCGACGTCCTGCAACTGCGCCCGGCCGTGGGTCATCGAGACGAGGTTCTCGCTGCGGGTTTCCACGTACTTGACCGGCCGGCACAGTCGCCGCGACAGCTCGGCGGTGAGGATGAACGCCGGGTAGAAGCTGGCCTTGGCGCCGAAGCCCCCGCCGACGTCCGGCGCGACGACGCGGGTCTCGTGCTGAGGCAGCCCGAACATCGTGGCCAGCTCGTTGCGGATCGGGTGCGGCGCCTGCACGGTCGCGTACAGGGTGAGCCCGGTGGTGTCCCAGTTGGCCAGACAGCCGTTCGGCTCGATCGGTACCGCGGCCAGCCGCTGGTTGCGGATCCGCAGGCTCGTGCGGTGCGGCGCCGCGGCGAGCTCGGCCTCGGCGTCGTCTTCGGTCATGGGCTGGTCCATGACGACGTTGCTGCGCTGCCCCGGCACGATCGGCGCCGCGCCGTCGGCCATGGCCTGCTCGATGGTGGCCAGCACGGGGAGGGCGTCGTGGTCGACGACCACGGCCGCGGCCGCGTCGGCCGCGACGTACCGATCGACGGCGACGACGACGGCGAGCGGCTCACCGACGAAGCGGACGGTGTCCGAGGCCAGGCAGGGCCGCTCCATGCCCGGGATGGACCGGGCGTGCGGCAACCCCGGCAGGTCGGCCGCCGTCCACACGCCCAGGACGCCGGGCATGTCCCGGGCCGCGGAGGTGTCGATGCCGGTGATCCGCGCGTGCGCCTGGACACTGCGCACGTACGCCATGTGCACGGTGCCCGGCAGCTGGATGTCGTCGACGAAGCGGCCCCGACCGGTGAGCAGCGCCGGGTCCTCCTTGCGGACCACAGCGGCCCCGACCATGGAGGCCATCAGTGGGTCACCTGCCCGGGGCCCCCGTCCCGCACCCGGGCGGTCTCCTTGTCGAATCGGTCGAATCGGTCGAATCGGTCGATGAGCTCGTGAACTCGGCACTGGCTCCGGACGCCGGCTTCCGTGGGCATCACGCCCCCCTTGGTGTGCAGTGCAGCCCGTGAGGAGGCCGTTCACGATAGGGAGAACACGTCGGGATCAACTGCCCACCGGACATGACGAGAACAGAGTCGGCGCGGCATCACTGCGACGGGACCTGCGATGGCAGTCCGCATGCGCCCCGCCGTCGTCACCACAGGCTTCGACCAGGTGACCACGAGCCGAGATGCCCAACGAGACCTCGAAGAGCAGTAGCCCGGACCCACGAATCGTGGGTCCGGGCCATGCCGATGTCCTACGACGTCACACGGCGGAGGGCGTGGGATTCGAACCCACGATGGGTTTGACCCCATAGCGGTTTTCAAGACCGCCGCCATCGGCCACTAGGCGAGCCCTCCTGACCGGTCGAGGCTAACCCGCGCGCCCGGCACAGGTCCCCTCAGTCGGTCGAGACGTCCGTGGCGGCGGTGACGCGGAGGCCGCCGCTCCAGCCGATCGACTCGACCTGGAAGCCCAGCTGGGTCAGGACGGTGGCGATCGCGGTGGTCATCGTCTGCTGCACGGCCGCCACCACGTCCGCGCCGCGGACCTGCTGCAGGCTCATGCGGTCGTGCTGGTGCCAGCTGACCAGGATGCCGAGGGAGTCCAGGTCGGGGGACAGGCACACCCCGCCGGCCGGACCGCCGTCGTCCGCGGCGGATCCCGCGCAGTCGTGCAGCGGCAGGCCCGCCTCCGTCAGCGCGGCGCCCACCTCCACGACCAGCGTCGTCCGGGGGTCGGTGTCCGACGGCAGCAGGTCCCAGTCCTCGGACAGCCGCGCGAGGTGGCTCCCGAGCTCGGCGAGCCACGCCCGCTCCTGCGGCGTCTGCCGGAGCACCACCGCGCCGTCGGCCCGCTGCACGCCGTGGACCGGGCGGGTCGAGGGGGACAGCCCCGAGGCCAGCGCGGCCCACTCCGCGTCGATCCGGTCGGTGAACGGGCCGGCCACGAGGTGCGTGCCCGGCTCGTCGTCGGACTCGGCGACCAGCCACCACGCCGGCGCCGACTCCGCGGCACGCCGGCCCGCCGGGTGGGCGGCGACGCCGACCGCCGTCCGCTGCGCGACCTGCGGAGCGGCCGCCTCGCCACGGGAGGAGCGGGATGCGGTGGCACCCTGTCCGCCCCGGCCGGCGGCCGGGCCGGGAACGGTGGCGGCGGGAACGGCGGCCGGCTGGGCGGCCACCGAGTTGCGCTCGTACTCGTATCGGGCCGTCGACCCCCTGCCCAGCGCGACGACCAGGCCGGCCAGCACGACGAAGCCCAGCACGGCCACAGCCGGCCACACGAGCATCACAGCGCCGTCCCGTCGTGCGGGTCGGCCGCCGGGCCGACGGCGGAACGGAGGGCCGTCGGGCCCGACTCGGGTACAGCAAGCGCCTTCACGCACGGCTCCTCGAGGACGTCCATCGCGGCGGGGGAAGTGCCGCGGACAGCCGGAAAGCTAGCTCCCGCGGCGCTCCGTCCGGCCCGCTCCGCCGCCACCGGACCGGCGCCCGTCACCGGATCGTTGCCGCGGGCCGGCAGGGCCGTCGGTGACCCGTCCTCGGCTGCACAGCCTTGTCGACAAGCCCCCCGCGCCTGAGCGTGGCGGCGCCGCGGGAGGTCTCCGGTCATCCCGGCCGGAGCCCGACACGCCGGTGTGTCGGGGCCGGCGGACGACGGGGTCAGACGGCCCGTGCGGTGACGAACGTGCAGATCCCCTGGCCGTAGTGGGCCTTCTGGCGCACCCCGATGACCTTGAGGAGGGCGATCTCGACCCGGTACGCCAGCCGCACGATCCCCCGGTAGAACGTGTCCCCGCCGTTGGTGACCTCGATCTGGTCGAACCCGGCCAGCCGGATGTGCTCGGTGAGCATCCAGTCCGGGAGGATCGTGATGTGGCCGGGCTGGTGGTAGTGCCGGGGCCCGAAGATGTACGGCGCGCCCCGCAGGAACATCTTCAGCCGTGAGTGCGGATGGGTGATGTTCGGCGTGCTCACCAGCAGCTGGTCGCCCGCCCGGAGCAGGGACCGGATCTGGCGCAGCACCTGCCGGGGGTTCTCGACGTGCTCCAGCGTCTCGACGCAGACGACCATGTCGAAGGGGCCGCGGGCCTCGTCGGTCCACTCCGGGTGGTCGAGATCCAGGCGGGCGATCCACTCGTGCGGCGGGTCGAGATCGGTCGGCACGACGTCGAAGCCGGCGTCGCGGAGCCGCAGCGCCAGCGCGCCGCACCCCGAGCCGACCTCGAGGATCCGCCCACCGTCCGGGAGCGCCGCCCGCACCAGCTCCACCGCGTACTCGTGCACCCCTGGGGCGGCGTGGATGCCGTGGCCCTTGTAGGACTGGACGGCCTCCGTCCGCCGGCCACTCCTGCGCTCAGCCACTGCCACCGGCCCAGACTCCCACAGCGGCCCGCCGCTCACCTGCGGTCAGGGGCCACCTCCGACGTCGGCGGTCTGCGCCTCGCCCTCTACCGGCGTCCCGGCGACGCCGTGCAGGTGGCAGGCGGCCAGCTGCCCGGGCGCACCGACCGGCTGCAGCGCGGGGTCGACGTCCGGGCAGGGCTCGAACACCGACGGGCACCGCGTGCGGAACCGGCAGCCGCTGGGCACGTTCGCCGGCGACGGGACGTCGCCGCGCAGCACGATCCGCTGCCGCGCGCGCTCCAGCGCCGGGTGCGGCACCGGGACGGCGGACAGCAGCGCCTGCGTGTAGGGCATCTGCGGCTGGGCGGCGACCGCCGACGCCGAACCGATCTCGACGATCCGGCCCAGGTACATGACCGCGATCCGGTCGGAGATGTGCCGGACGGCAGACAGGTCGTGGGAGATGAACAGCAGGGTCAGCCCGAGCTGGCGCTGCAGCCGGCGCAGCAGGTTGAGCACCTGGGCCTGCACGCTGACGTCGAGGGAGGCGAGGGCCTCGTCGCAGACCAGGAAGTCCGGTTCCCCGGCGAGCGCCCGGGCGATGCCGACCCGCTGCCGCTGCCCGCCGGAGAACTCGTGCGGGTAGCGCGCGGCCACGGCGGGGTCGAGGCCGACCAGCTCGAGCAGCTCGCCGACGCGGGCGGCCCGCTCGCGCCGGCCGGGCCGCAGTCCGTGCACCTCCAGCGGCTCGGCGACCGTCTGCGCCACGGTGCACCGCGGGTCGAGGGAGGCGAACGGGTCCTGGAAGACCATGCCCGCCCGGCGGCGCAGCTGCCGCAGCCCGCGACGGTCCAGCGCGGTGACGTCGACGTCGCCGAAGCGCACCGTCCCGCCGGTCGGGGGCACCAGCCGCAGCAGCGCGTTGCCCAGCGTGGACTTCCCGCAGCCGGACTCCCCCACCAGGCCCAGCGTCTCGCCGCGGACGATGTCGAGGTCCACCCCGTCGACGGCGCGCAGCACCCCGGCCGCCCGGCGGAGGACCCCGCCGCGGATCGGGAAGTGCACCTCCAGCCCGCGCGCGGAGACCAGGACGTCGCTCACGACCGCCCCTCCTCCGGACTCCCCGTCTCGGTGCACCACGTCGCGGCCCGGTGCGGCAGCCCCGAGGGGCCGACGTGGCCACTTCGGCCCTGCCCGACGACGGCGAGCGGCGGCTGCTCGGTCTCGCACCGCGGGTCGGCGCGCACCGGGCAGCGCGGCCAGAAGACGCAGCCGGGCGGCAGGTCGGTCGGCGCGGGCGGCGTGCCGGGCACGGTGGCCAGCTCGGGCGGCGCGCCGTCCACCGCCGGCTGGGTGAGGTCCGGCAGCGCGCCGAGCAGTCCCCGCGTGTAGGGGTGGGCCGGCCGCTCCAGGACGTCGTCCACCGTGCCGTCCTCCACGCACCGCCCGCCGTACACGACCAGCACCCGGTCGGCGATGCCGGCGACGACGCCGAGGTCGTGGGTGATCCAGACGACGCCGGTGCCGTGGTCGGCCTGCAACCGCTCCACCAGGTCGATGATCTGCGCCTGCACGGTGACGTCGAGCGCGGTCGTCGCCTCGTCGGCGATGAGCAGGGACGGCGAGTTGCCCAGCGCGATCGCGATGACCACCCGCTGCCGCATGCCGCCGGAGAGCTCGTGCGGGTACCGGTCCAGCGCCCCCTGCGGGTCGGGCAGCCCCACCTCGCCGAGCAGCTCGGCGGCCCGGCGCCGCGCGTCGGCCTTCGACACCTCCCCGTGCGCGCGGATGCCCTCGACCAGCTGCCGCCCGATCGTCAGCACCGGGTTCAGCGAGGTCATCGGGTCCTGGAACACCATGCCGACGCCGCGGCCGCGCACCCGGCGCAGCCGCTCCGGCGGCATGGTGAGCAGGTCCTCGCCCCGCAGCAGCGCCCGCCCGGTGACCGTGGCCACCCCTTCCGGCAGCAGGCCGAGCAGGGCCAGGACGGAGACGCTCTTGCCGCTGCCGGACTCGCCGACGACGGCCACCGTCTCGCCCTCCCCGACCGAGTAGCTCAGCCCGTTGACCACCGCCGCCGTCCCGCGCGGCGTGCGCAGCCGCACCTGCAGGTCCTCGACCTCGAGCAGCGGCTGGCTCACCGCCCGCCTCCCGACATCAGCGTGCGCTGGCGCGGGTCGAGGACGTCGCGGAGCCCGTCGCCGAGCAGGTTGAAGCAGAGCACGGTCAGGAAGATCGCCATCCCGGGGAAGAAGGCCAGCCACCAGGCCAGGTCGATGAAGCCGCGCCCCTCGGCCAGCATCAGCCCCCACGACGGGTTGGGCGGCTGCGTGCCCAGGCCGAGGAAGGACAGCGCCGCCTCGGCCAGGACGGCGAAGGCCAGGCTGATCGAGGTCTGCACGATGATCGGCGGTGCGGCGTTGGGCAGCACGTGCCGGGTGAGCAGCCGGAAGTCCGAGGCTCCGACCGACCGCGACGCCCGCACGTACACCTCCTCGCGCACGCCGAGCACGCTGGCCCGGGTGACGCGGGCGAAGACCGGGACGTAGACGACGCCGATGGCCAGGGCGGTGTTGCCGGGCCCGGGGCCGCGGACGGCGAGCACCGCGATCGCCAGCAGCACGGCCGGGAAGGCGAACAGGACGTCCATCATCCGCATGAGGACGTCGTCCGCCCAGCGGCCGTAGTACCCGGCCAGCAACCCGACGAGGCCGCCGACGGCCAGCGCGAACGCCACCGCGAGGAACCCGACCCGCAACGAGACGGCGGCGCCGAGGATGACCCGGCTGAGGATGTCGCGGCCGAGGTCGTCGGTGCCGAACGGGTGCTCGCGGCTGGGCGACTGCAGCCGGTCCTCGATCGAGATCTCGTTGGGGCCGCTGGGCGCGAGCGCCTCGTCGAACAGCGCGACCAGCACGATGCCGGCGAGCACCAGCGCCGCGGTCGCCGCCGTCGGGTTGCGGGCGAGCAGCCGCAGCGTCTCCCACCGGCGCCCGTGGAGCGGGGCCTCCTGCGCGGGTTCCGGCACCCGCTGGACACTCATCGGCGGATCCGCGGGTCGATGGCGGTGTAGAGCATGTCCACCACGAGGTTGATGAGCACGAAGATCACCGCGAACAGCAGGATCGCCCCCTGGAGCACGGGGTAGTCGCGGGCCTGCACCGCCTGCAGCGCGAGCTGGCCGAGGCCGGGCCAGGAGAACACGATCTCCACGACCACGACCCCGGACAGCAGGTAGGCCAGCTGCACGCCGGTCACCGTGACCAGCGGCAGCAGCGCGTTGCGCAGCACGTGCCAGGTGAAGACGTGCCGCCCCCGCAGCCCCTTGGCCTGCGCCGTCCGGACGTGGTCGGCGCCCAGCGCCTCCAGCACGCTGGACCGGACGAAGCGGGTGATCACCGAGCCGGACACCACGCCGGTGACGACCGCCGGCATGACCAGCCGCTCCAGCCAGCCGAGCGGGTCCTCGGCCAGCGGCACGTACCCGCCCGACGGCAGCCAGCCCAGCGTGCCGGCGAAGACCAGGATGAGCACGATCGCCATCCAGAACTCCGGCACCGAGATGCCGATCTGGCTGAGCACCGTGGCCACCCGGTCGACCAGCGACCGCGGGTGCAGGGCCGACAGGGTGCCCAGGGGGACGGCGATGGCCAGCGCCACGACGATGGAGGCGAACGCCAGGGTCAGCGTCGCCGGCAGCCGCTCGGCGATCAGCGAGGTCACCGTCTCACCGCTGCGGAAGCTCACCCCGAGGTCACCGCTGAGCGCCCCCCCCGCCCAGCCGAGGAACTGCTCGACCAGTGGCTCGTCGAGCCCCGAGCGCGCCTGCAGCGCGTCGTAGGTCTCCTGGTCGAACCGGGTGCCCAGGGCCAGCCGGATCGGGTCGCCCGGAACGAGGTGGACCAGAGCGAAGACGAGCACGCTCACCCCCGCCAGTACCACCGCCGACTGGCCGGCGCGGCGGAGGAGGAAGGCGGTCAGGGCAGCTCCACCGACTCGAAGTTGATCGCCTTGTCCGGCCGGATCTGGTAGCCGGTCAGCCCGGGCGCCCACGCCTGCACCACCGGGGGGTTGTACAGGTACAGGTAGGAGACGTCGTCGACGATCAGCTGCGCCGCCTGGTCGTAGATCTGCTTGCGGGCGGCCTCGTCGGGCTCCACCGCGCCGGCCTGCAGCAGCTGGTCGACCTGCGGGTTGCTGTAGCCCTGGTAGTTGTTCGCGCCGCCGGTGAGGTGCTGGTCCTGGTAGAAGGCCGCCGGGTCGAGGTTGCCGAGCCACCCGAGGTAGAACGCGTCGTAGTCGCCCTGCCCCTGACGGTCCAGCCAGGTGGCGAAGTCCAGCGTCTCGATGGTGACCTCGACGCCGATCGGCTCCAGCTGGCTGGCGATCACCTGGGCGGCGGTGACCGTCTCCGGGAACTCGTCGGTGACCATCAGCCCCATCGTCAGGGGCGTCTCGACGCCGGCCTGCGCGAGCAGCTGCCGGGCCTGCTCGGGATCGGGCTGGAACGGCGCGTAGTCGAAGTAGAAGGAGCTGTCCTCGGGGATCGCCGTCTGGTTGGGCCGGGCGGCGCCGAACCACGCGGCCTCGGCCACCGCCGCGCGGTCGATGGCGAAGGAGATCGCCCGCCGCACGTCGCGGTTGTCGAACGGCGGACGGTCGTAGTTCATGGACATGTACCAGTAGTCGACGCTGGGGACCGTCTGCAGCTCGATCGAGTCGTCGCCCTGCAGGGTCTCGATCTGCTGCGGGGGGACGTTGTCGGTCCACTGGACCTCGCCGTTCTGCAGCGCGGTCAGCGCGGCGGCCGGCTCGGTGATGTAGCGGAACTCGACGGTTCCGACGCCCGGCGCGCCGCCCCAGAAGTCCTCGTAGGCGGTGAGCACCGTGCTGCTGGCGTCGGAGCTCTCCAGCCGGAACGGCCCGGTGCCGACCGCCTCCGTGGTGAGGTCCAGGGAGTCCGCGGCGCCCTCGGGGATGATCGCCATGCCCTTGAAGGCGCCGATCCGCTCCAGCAGGTTCGGGGTCGGCTGGTTCAGCGTGAGGACGACGGTCTGCGGATCGTCGGCCTCGACCGACGCCACGTTGGCGAAGCGGTCGGCGTTGCTCAGGTCCTCGTCGATGATCCGGTTGAAGGAGTACACGACGTCGGCGGAGTCGAACTCGCTGCCGTCGTGGAAGGTGACGCCCTCCCGGAGCGTGAACGTCCAGGTGAGCTGGTCCGCGCTGGTCTCCCACTCCGTGGCCAGGCTCGATTCCATCGTGAGGTCCTCGGCGTTCGGGACGACGAGGGTGTCGTACACGTTCTCCAGGACCTGGAAGCTCGGGTAGGCGGTGGTCACGTGCGGGTCGAACTGGTCGGGCTGGGCCGACACCGCGGCGACGAGCGTGTCTCCCCCGCCGCCGTCGCCTCCGCCGCCACCGGTGTCGACGCTCTCGCCCCCGCTCCCGCAGGCGGCGAGCGCCAGGGTGGTGACCGCGGCCAGGGTCAGGGAACGGCTGCTGCGCACGAGGGACCTCCGGGCGGCTCGGCGGGTGCGTCCTGCACCCGACCCTGGCCCCGTCCGGTCGACCGCGCAGGTCGGAGCGGCCATCGTTGCCCCTTCGAGACCTCGCGGTACCGCAGACGGCGCTCTCCCCCGATGAGGGGAGGCCGGTCGCGCACCGGCGCGCTACCGTCGGCGGTCCGACCCGCCGGGGGGACGACCGTCCTGCCCGCCCGCGACGAGAGGACCTCTCCATGACCCGTGCTGTGGTGACCGGCGGGGCGGGCTTCCTGGGGTCACACCTGTGCGAGGCGCTGCTCGACCGGGACATCGAGGTGCTCTGCCTGGACAACTTCCTGACCGGGACGCCGGCCAACGTCGCGCACCTGATGGAACGCCCCGGCTTCCGGCTGGTGCGCGCCGACGTGACCGACTACGTCCACGTCCCGGGGCCGGTGGACCACGTCCTGCACTTCGCCTCGCCCGCCTCCCCGATCGACTACGCCGAGCTGCCGATCCAGACGATGAAGGTCGGCTCCATCGGCACCCTGCACTCGCTGGGGCTGGCCAAGGAGAAGCAGGCGCGGTTCCTGCTCGCCTCCACGTCCGAGGCCTACGGCGACCCGCTGGTGCACCCGCAGCCGGAGTCGTACTGGGGCAACGTGAACCCGGTCGGCCCGCGCGGCGTCTACGACGAGGCCAAGCGCTTCGCCGAGGCGCTCACCTCCGCCTACCGGCGCACGAACGGGGTGGACACCGCGATCGTGCGCATCTTCAACACCTACGGCCCGCGCATGCGGCCCTTCGACGGCCGGGCGATCCCGACGTTCATCCGCCAGGCGCTGGCCGGGGAGCCGCTGACCGTCGCCGGTGACGGCAGCCAGACCCGGTCGGTCTGCTACGTCAGCGACCTGGTCGAGGGCCTGATCCGGTTCCTGCTGTCCGACGAACCGGGGCCGATGAACATCGGCAACCCGCACGAGATCCCCGTCCTGGAGCTCGCCGAGCGGGTCAAGGCACTGACCGGGTCGGACTCGCCGATCGAGTTCATCCCCCGCCCCGAGGACGACCCGACGGTCCGCCAGCCCGACATCACGCTGGCGCGCCGGGCGCTGGGCTGGGAACCCCAGGTCTCCCTGGACGACGGCCTCAAGCGGACGATCGACTGGTTCGCCCGGCACCCCGAGGTGGTCAGCGCCCGCTCCTGAGGGCGCCGCTCCTGACGGCGCCGCTCCCGACGGCGGACGCCCGCGCCGTCAGCGGCGGCGCGGCCAGAGCGCCTGGGCGGCGGCCACCGCCGCCGCGGCGAGCACCAGCCCGCCGAGGACGCCGACGGCGACGCTCTGGGTCAGCGACCCGTTGGCCCGCTCCTCGGCCGGCTCGGCCGCGCTGCTGACCCGCGCGACGGCCTGGGGGTCCTCGAGCACGCGCAGGTCGATGTCGAGCCCGGTGATCTGGCTGTTGAGCTGGCGGATCTGGGCCTCGAGCGGGTCGAGCTCGCCGGCGAGGCTGCGCTGGACGGCCAGCCGCTGGTTGAGCAGCCGGGACAGCTCGATCGGGTCGGTCTCGTTGGCCACCGCCTCGTCGAGCGCGGCGACCGGACCGAGGATCTCGCCGCGCCGGTTGTTCAGCGCGTCCCGGTCGCCGACCAGCAGGTCGCGCAGCCGCTGGGTCTGGGCGCGGTCGTCCTCGTGCCGGGCCGTCACGTAGGTCTCGGCCCAGGTCTGCGCCGCCTCCCGCGCCGCCTCCCGGTCGTTGGCCTCGGCGGCGAAGACCAGCGCGCTGGACTCCGGCGTCGCCCGCACCTCCACCTCGACGTCCTCCCCGGCGGCCTCCCGGGCCCGGTCCTGGAACGTGTCGCTCTGGGCGTAGAGGAGCTCGGCGCCGGGCGTCCGGACGACGGCGGCGCCGGCGGTGCGCGGGAACAGCTGCCGGCTGTCCTCGGTGCGCAGGAGGACCGTGGCCTCCGAGCGGTAGACCGGGTCGATCACCGACAGCGAGCCGATGGCCGCGCCGAGGACCAGCAGGAAGACCAGCAGAGCCAGCCACCACCACCGGCCCACGGCCGACAGGTACTCCCGGAGGCCGGGGTCGGCGTCGGCCGGCCGCTGCGCCCGGTGGGTGACGGCGCCCCGCTCGGGCATCGGGCGCGCGGTGTCGTCAGGGGTGGTGTCCAGCACGGCGTCAAGGTACCGGCGGCCACGCGGAAAGTTGTGTCCTGACGGGTCACGATTCCCATGCGGCGAGTGACCGGCCGAGCAACTCGGCGAGCTCGGCGTTGGGCCCACGAAACCGCTCGCGCAGCCGGGCGGCGGTCGCCGGGTCCATCGGCGCCGACGGCGCCGGCCCCTCGTTCAGCCGGTTCACCAGGTAGCGGGCGCGGTAGAGGGTGCGGCTCGGCACCCGCGCGGCCAGCCGGCGCAGCGGGCTCCCGGGCTGCTGGGCGGCGAGGAAGACGCGGGCGAAGCGGGCCGACCGCGGTGCCCGGGCCTCGTTGTGCCCGCGCGCCACGTCGGGCTCGTACGGCGGGAGGCCGGCCAGCTCGAACAGCTCGGCGCACACGCGGGCCGCACCGGTCCGCAGGTCGTCGGACAGGTAGACCCGCCGGCGCTCGGCGGGCACGGCCGCGAACAGTTCCCGGACGTGCGGCGCGTACACACCGTCGCCCGTGTAGTGCATGTCGCGGGCCGCCGGCGGGGTGCCGGCGGGGCGGCCGGCCTCGCGCGCCAGGCCCTCCTCGAAGGTGGCGGCGTCCTCCCAGCCGCGCAGCCGCGCGTACTGGTAGTGCGAGTACGCCCGCGACACCGGGTTCCGCAGGACGGCGACCACCACCGCGTCCGTCGTCTCCGCGATCCGCCGCAGCGCGACCGGGTCGTACAGGGCCATCGTGTGCTTGCCGACCAGCGGCGCGTCGCCGACGCCGGGGTCGTAGTACTTCTCGACCGCCCGGGGCCAGCCGCCGGCGAACTCCTCGTCCCGGCCGAAGAAGGGCATCTCGCGGTGCACGTGCGCGCGGACGTCGGGGTGCCCGGCGAGGTACTGGAACAGTGCGGTCGACCCGCTCTTGGGGGCGCCGACGATCA
Organism: Geodermatophilus sp. CPCC 205761; assembly: GCF_051383655.1. Lineage (NCBI taxonomy): Bacteria > Bacillati > Actinomycetota > Actinomycetes > Geodermatophilales > Geodermatophilaceae > Geodermatophilus > Geodermatophilus sp. CPCC 205761. Next base: position 99,068 of record NZ_JALPKQ010000005.1, on the reverse strand, counting down.
TCAACCTGGGGCCTGGACGCACCGTCGGGATGTTAGGGCAGGTGCGCCGGGAAACCCGGGTGGCTGCGCTACCCTCGCGCCGCCGTACCACGCGGCGTCCGCCGGTGGCCGCGGCGGGGACCCACGCCGCTGGAGGTGCGCTCGTGATCGTGCCCCTGCTCGCGGTCCTCACCTCGATCGTGGTCTGGATCTGGGTCTACCACCGCCTGGTGCACCACCCGCTGGACCTGATGGCCCTCACCCTCTACTACCTGGCGCTGCAGCTGCTGTGGCGCCCGCTGGTGCTGGCCACGGGGCTCGACACGCCGTTCCCGACCGAGCTGTTCTCCGCCCGGGAGACCGAGAAGCTGATCGTCCTGGGCCAGGCGGTCGTCGTCCTGTTCCTGCTCGGGATCTGGGCGGGCGCCCGCTGGCTGTCCCCGCTGGTCGGCCCGGCCCGGCTGCTCTACCCGATGAGCCGCGGCTCCCTGCCGCCGCGGACGCTGCTGCTGCTCGCCGCCGCGCTGACCACGGTGGCGTTCGCCGCCACGGTGCTGCTGTGGATCCGGTACGGCGGGCCGGCCGGCCTGATCCAGGCGGCCAAGGTCGACCGCGACATCGCCGAGAGCCGCGCGCTGCGCTCGATCCCGATGCTCGCCGCGCTGTTCGGCGTCGCCGCCTTCTTCTCGGTGCGGAAGGCACCGCTGCTGCGGCTGGTCGCCCTTGGCCTGGTCGCGCTCAACGGCTACCTGAGCTGGACGTGGGGCGCCCGGGACGTGCCGGTCATCTCGGTGATCGCGCTGGTGGCCGGCTCGCTGATCTTCGGCTCGATCGGACGCCGGGCCGCCCTGCGCACCGGCTGGGACTGGCTGCGCGACCCGCGCTGGCGGCGGCGGTTCCTGCTCGTGCCGGTGCTCGCGCTGCTGCTGGCCTTCTCGCTGCGGACGGCGCGCGACACCGTGCTGTGGGGCGACCTCGCGCCCACCATCCAGGGCCAGAGCACGGTGCGGATGATGGCCGTGGCCACCAACAACACCTTCTACGACTCGCTGCTGCTGCTGCTCGACGACTGGCCCGAGGAGTTCGACTTCCGGAACGGCCAGGACTTCGTGGACGGCACCGTGGCCGCGGTGCCCTCGGCGATCGCCGGCCGGCAGGACCCGTTCGTCTCCCCGGCCGTCCAGCTGGCGCAGACCTACATCGACCGCAACAACGGCTTCCCGGCCACCGCCGCGGGCGACTGGTACGTGAACTTCGGGGTGCTCGGCGTCCTCCTGGGCGGCCTGGTCAGCGGGCTGCTCGCCCGCGCCGGCCAGCTCGCTCTGCGCCGCTTCCTGCGCGACCCGCTGGTCTGGGGCTTCAGCCTGGTCTTCGCGGTGCGCATCTTCCCCGGCGGCTTCTGGGTGACCTCGCTGCCCAAGTGGGTCGGGATCGGCCTGCCGATCATCGCCGTGGCCCTCCTGGTCAACCTGTTCGCCCGCCGCGACAGCGACGTGGGGACCAGCCCGGAGTCCGCCTCCGCGCCGGCGCTGCCGGAGGGCGCACCCGGGCCGGCGGCGTCCGCCTCTTGACCGCTGTGGCACACCGTCCCGGTGGCGTCGGGCAGCACGGCGCCCTGCGGCGCGACGCGGCCCTCGTCGCCGCGGGCCAGCTCGCCGCGATCGCCAGCGCGTTCCTGTTGACCGTGGTCGGGGCGCGACTGCTGCCGCCGGAGGAGTTCGGCGCGCTGTCGTGGGGGCTGAGCTGGCTGACCTTCCTCTCGGTGCTCGCCCAGTACGGGCTGACCCAGGTCGCGACGATCGCCCTGGCCCGCGGGGACACCCGCACGCACGCGAGCCTGCTGCGCCGGCTGCTCGCCGCGCAGGCCGTCGGCGTGGTCGTGGTCGGGGCGCTCTGGTGGGGCGGCGTCGGCCCCCTCGCCGCCGCGTCGGGCACCCCTCCGGAGGCCTACCGCCCCCTGGTCCTCCTCGTCGCCGCCTGGCTGCCGGTCGCCGCCGTCGGGCCGGTTCTGGTCAACGCCTTCCGCGCCCGCGGCCGCTTCGGCCTGTCGCTGGTGTTCGGCGAGCACGTCCGCCGGGTCCTGCTGATCGGCCTGGTCGTGCTGCTGGCCACCACGGCGAGCGTCCTCCCGTCCCTGGAGACGGCGCTGTGGTGGGCCGTCGGGCTGGAGACGGCGTGCTACCTCGTCGGCGTGCTGTGGCTGTTCCAGGAGGTGCGCAGCCGGCAGGCCACGGAGGCCGACTCCTCGCCGTGGCAGCTGCTGCGCTCGGGCGGGCCGTTCACGCTGGCGACCCTGGCGTCGGTCACCGTGCCCCAGGCCGGCACGTGGCTGCTCGCCGCGCTCGCGCCGGTCGCCGAGGTCGCCGTGTTCGCCGTCGCGGTGCGCATCGCGGTGCTGTTCGCGGTCCCGGTGGCGATCGGCATGCGGACGCTGGCCCCGCGGATCGCCGCCGCCTCCGCCGACGGCCGGCTCGCCGACCTCGCCGAGCCGGTCCGGCGGTCCGCCGTCTGGTCGACCGCCGTCACCGCGGCGGCCGTCCTGGCCCTCGCCGTCGCCGGCCCCGTCCTCGTGCCCGCCGTGTTCGGGGACGAGTACGCCGACGCCGTGGTCCCCGCCCTCGTCATGGCCGTCGGTGTCCTGGTCAACGCCTGGACCGGGCCCTGCTCGGTGGTGCTCTCGCACGCCGGGCAGCAGCGCCTGGTCGCCGTCAGCGCGCTGGCGTCGTCGGTGGCGTTCGTCGCGCTGTCGACCTGGTGGGGGTCGACGTGGGGCGCGACCGGTGTGGCCGCCGCCGCGGCGGTGGCGATGAGTGCCCGCAACCTGCACCTCGCGTGGGCGGCGGCCCGCACGCTGGGCATCCGTACGATCGCGCTACCGGCGCGGAAGGGACCCCGATCGTGACCCCCCAGTTCCTGATCATCGGTGCCGCGCGGTCGGGGACGACGGCGCTCTACCAGTACCTGGTCGAGCACCCCCGGCTGTTCCTCACCGAGCCCAAGGAGCCGCACTACTACGCCCTTGCCGGGACGACGCCGTCGTTCACCGGTCCGGGCGACCGGCAGACGATCAACCGGCTGGCGGTGACCGATCCGGAGGCCTACCGGGCGCTCTACCGCGGGGCGCGGCCGGACCAGGTGCGCGGCGAGGCGTCGGTCTCGACCATGTACTACCCGGAGGCGATCGAGCGGATCCGGGCCGACGTCCCGGACGCGCGGCTGGTCTGCATGCTCCGCGACCCGGTGGACCGCGCGTTCTCCGCGTACGGCTTCATGCGCACCCGCGGGTTCGAGCCGTGCGACACCTTCGAGGAGGCGCTGGCCGACGAGGCCCGCCGGATCGAGGCCGGCTGGCACCACATCTGGCACTACACCGCCATGGGCCGGTACGGGGAGCAGTTGGCGCACGTGCTCGAGGTGTTCCCCCGCGAGCAGCTGCTGGTGCTGCGGCACGAGGACATGTCCGCCGACCCCGACGCCGTCCTGGCCCGGGTGCACGAGTTCCTCGGCGTGCCGGTGCTGCCGCACACCGTGGACCCCGATCCGCACCGGTCCGGTGAGCCGCGCAGCACGCTGCTCAGCCGGCTGGTCAGCACCCCGCACCCGGCCAAGCGGTTCGTCGCGCGCCTGGTGCCGAAGGCGCTGCGCCGCCGGCTGCGCCGGGAGATCGTGCGGCGCAACGTCGTCCGGACCAGCTACCGGCCCGAGACCCGGCGGCAGCTGGTGGAGACCTTCCGCCCCGACCTCGACCTGCTCGAGCGGGGAACCGGGCTGGACGTCTCCGCCTGGCGGTCCCCGGAGCGCGCGGCGACGGGCCGGTCGTGACCCGCGCTGGGGGGCGGCTGGTCATGACCGTCCGGCTCCCCGACCGCACCGGCGCGGCCAAGATGGCGCTGGGCTTCGCGCAGGCGCTGCGCGGGGCGGGCCACGAGCTCACGCTCGTGCACGGCGCCGTCCCGCCGGGGGTGCCGAGCATCCTCCCCGACTTCGCCGCCATCGGTGCCCGGACCGTCCTCGAGCCGCGGCTGGAGCGGCCCTGGGACCCCCGGCTCGTCCCGGCGCTGGCCGCCCTGGTGCGCCGCGACGGCGGCCGCTGCGTGATCGGCGTCAACCAGCGCGACCGGGCACCGGCCCTGCTCGCCGCCGCCCGCGCCGGCGTCCCCGGCGTGCTGATGGTGCAGAACCAGCACCACTTCTGGGGCCCGCGGCCGCTGGCCGCGCTCAAGCGCCGCGGGTACCGGACGGTGGTGGCCCGGGCGACCACGCTGGCCGTCTGCACCTCCACCGTCGTGCAGGACGAGATGACCGCCTTCGGCGTCCCGGCCGAGCGCACCGTCGTCCTGCCCAACGGCATCGCCGTGCGCCCGCCGGTCGAGCTGGCCGCCGCAGAGCGGGCGCGGCTGCGCGCCGAGCTGGGCGCCGCCGAGGGCGACGTGCTGCTGCTCAACGTCGGCCGGCTGGACCCGCAGAAGGGCCAGGACCTGCTGCTGGAGGCCCTGGCCGGCCTCGACGCGCCGGTGCACGTCGCGCTGGTCGGCTCGGCCGGGGACTCGGTCGGCGCGCGCCGGACGGCGGAGTACGAGGCGTCGCTGCACCGCCGGGTGCGCGAGCTGGACCTGGCGTGCACCGTCACCTTCCTCGGCTGGCGCGACGACGTCCCCCGGCTGCTGGCCGCGGTGGACGGCTACGTGCACACCGCCCGCTGGGAGGGCCCGGCGCTGCCGCTGGCCGTCATGGAGGCCATGGCCGCCGGCTGCCCGACGGTCTTCACCGACTGCTCCGGCCGCCCGCCGGTGTTCGAGGAGCCGCGGCACGGCCTGCTGGCCCGCAGCGGGGACCCGGCGTCGATCCGGCAGCGCATCGCCGACCTGGTCGCCCTGCCGCCGGCCGAGCGCGCGGCCATGGGCGCCGGGGGCGCGGCGCTGATCCGCGCGCACTACCGGGTGGAGGACCTCGGCCGCACCTTCGCCGGGCTCATCGACGACGTGCTGCAGCGCGCCGGCCGCGGGTGACCAGCTGCTCGTAGAGCTCGACGTGCGCCCGCACCATCGCCTCGGGGGTGAACCGCTCGAGCAGGCGGCGCCGGCCGGCCGCTCCGAGACGCGCCGCCAGCCCCGGGTCGGTGAGCACGCGGACCAGGTCCCGGGCGAGCTCGTCCTCCGCGCCGGGGGGCGACAGCAGCCCCGTCTCCCCGTGGACGACGACCTCCGGGACCCCGCCGACGGCGAAGCCGACCACCGGCTTGGCCGCCGCCATCGCCTCCAGGTTGACGATGCCGAACGCCTCCCAGCGCGACGGCAGGGCCAGGACGTCGATCGCCCGGACGACGTCGGCCAGGTCGTGCCGCCACCCGGTGACGTGCACCCGCCCGGCGAGGCCCAGCTCGGCGGCCAGCCGCTCCACCCGGGCCCGGTGGGTGCCGTCGCCGACCACCACGACGGAGGCCCGCGGCACCGCGGCGGTCACCGCCACCGCGGCGCGGACCAGGGTGTCCGCGCCCTTCTGCTCCTCGACCCGCCCGATCAGCGCGACGAGCAGGGCGTCCGGCGGCAGCCCGAGCTCCGAGCGCAGCCGGGCACGGTCGGCGTCCGTGCCGTCGCGGACCGGCATGCGGCTGGCGTTGGGGATGACGGTGACCCGCCCCGGCCGCAGCACCCGCGAGCGGAGACCGACGTCGCGCATGAACACCGAGCCCACGACGGTGTGCGTGGTGATCCGGTCCAGCGCCCGCTCGGCCAGCCGGAAGAGGGTGCGCCGCGGCTGCGGAACGGCGTCGTGGCCGGCGAAGGCGTGCACCATGTGCACCCGCACCGGCGTCCGGCAGCTCCAGGCCGCGACCCGGCCCATCGCGCCGGCCACCGACGTGTGCGTGTGGACGACGTCGTACCGGTTGCGGCGGATGTCGGCGCGCAGCCGCCCGAACTGGCGGAGCAGCTCCAGCGGGCTGTCCGGGGATGCCTGCTTGAAGTGGCCCACCCCGTGGGAGGGCGCGTAGTCGACGACCCGCAGGCCGGTGGCCCGGATCTCGTCGTCCAGCGGCCCGCCGCCGGAGAGGGCGACGGTGACGTCGAACCGGTCGGGCGGGAGCAGGGCCGACAGCTGGAGCACGTGCTCGGCCGCTCCCCCGACGGTGATGCCGATGACCTGCAGCACGCGCAGCCGGTCGCTCACCGGCCCCCTCCCCCGGCGCTGACGCTGGGCCAGCAGGACAGGTCGCGGCCGACGATCCGCCGGAGGTCGCGCAGGTCGTCGGCGAAGGACTCCGCCAGCCGCTGCCGGGTCGCGGGGGCGACGGTCGCCTGCCGCAGGTTGGCCGACCGGATGCGCTCCCGGGACCGCTCGGGCACCAGCTGCTTGACCAGCCGGCGGGCGGTGGGCGAGCGCCGCAGCAGGTCCATGGCGCCGGCGACCGACCGGCTGCGCGGGACGCCCCCCTCGTTCACCGGGCGGGCCGCGTCGATCGGCACGTCCGGGTCGACGTCCAGGAACCCCAGGACCCGCCGCAGCTGACCGGCGGGGTCGGCGGCGAACTCCTCCTGGACGACCACCAGCAGCCGGTCCCCGAACGTCTCGGCGAACGGCGCGAGCTGCTCGCCGTAGCGGCTGAGCCGGGCGAACTGCCACATGTGGCTCCAGCCCGCCCGGGTGCGCTCCTCCTCCGCGGCCAGGCACTCCTCGAACGACCCCGCGTCGTGCCCCCGCGAGCGCAGGTACTGCCAGCTGGAGAAGGCCCGGTCCACCGGGTCCCGGAGCAGGACGACCAGCCGGCAGCCGGGGGCGCACAGCTGCTGGATCGCCGGGACGGACGCCTCCGGGTAGCACAGCGTGCTCACCGACCCCTCGCCGCGGCGGCGCTCCGGCCGGCCGGCGAACAGCCCCCGCCAGCTCTCCTCGTCGCGCACCGCGGTGCGGTTGATGAGGTCCGCCCCGGGCCCGGCGAAGCGCGGGCCGCCGCCGGGGAACGCGAGGAAGTGCGGCTCCTTGGGGTCGGACACGAAGACGTCCGGGTGCTCCCCCAGGAAAGACGCCAGCGCGGTCGTCCCGCTCCTGGCCGCCCCGATGACCAGGAAGTCCGGGGCGTCGTCCACCGGCCGGATGCTACCGGCGTCGGCTCCCGGCCCCGGCGCAACGACGCCCCCGGATTGGGGGGAGGACGGACCCACGCGCGGGAGTGTGGCGATCACCGCCCGCCGACGAACCTCTCCCTACGACGACAGGCAGGGGTTCGACATGATCGACGTCGGGGGACGGCAGATCCGGGAGACACTCGATCCCGAGGCCGTGCGACACGTGCTCGACGGGTCGGTGCGCACCGCGCCGCGCCCGGACTCCGCCGCGCTGCACCTGCCCGACGCGGAGTCCCGGGAGCACCGCGGCCTGTTCCGGGCCCTGCTGCTCGTGCTGGACGCCGTCGCCCTGGCGCTGCCCACCCTGTGGCTGGGCACGCCCGTGTCCCAGGTGGCGGTCCTCCTCGTGGGCACCCTCGCCGTGCTCGCCTCCTTCGGCTCGCACCGGCCGCGGATCTCCCTGTCGGCCCTCGACGAGGCGCCGCGTCACCTGACCCGGCTCGGTCTGGGACTGCTGCTGGTCGCCCCCGTCGCGCACGCCATGGGTGCCGACCTGGCGCTGGCCGTGCACCTGCTCTGGGCCGTCCCCTGTTTCGTGGCCGGCCGCAGCCTGGGCTACGCCCTGGTCCGCGGCGCGCGCCGGCGTCGCCTCGTCGGCTCCCCCACCCTCGTCCTCGGCGGCGGCCGGCTCGGGATGGACCTGCTGACCACCCTGGACGAGCACCCCGAATACGGCCTGCGCGGGGTCGGGTTCCTCAGCAGCGGGTCCCCGCTCGACGAGCGCGAGCCGCTGGGCCTCATGGAGGACCTCGACCTGGTCCTCGACACCTACGGCGTCCGCAAGGTCGTCGTCGCCTACGGGCCGACCCGCGAGGCCGAGCTGGTCGGCCTGGTGCGCAGTGCCGCCGAGCGCGACATCGAGGTCTACATCGTCCCCCGCTTCTTCGACGTCGGCCTGTCCCCCAACGGCCCCGACGTCGAGGACCTCTGGGGCATCCCGCTGCACCGGGTGCGCCGGGCCGCCCTGCGCCGCGGCGTGTGGCGGGTCAAGCGGGTCATCGACGTCACCGTCTCCGGGGTCTCGCTGACCCTGCTCGCGCCGCTCATGGCGCTGCTCGCCCTGGCCGTGCGGATCAGCAGCCCCGGCCCGATCCTCTTCCGGCAGCCGCGCACCGGGCACGACGGCGCGGAGATCTCGATCCTCAAGTTCCGGACGCTGCGCCCGGCCGCCCCGGTGTCCGCCGCCGCGACGACGGGCTCGCCGCGCAGCACCATGCACGCCCGCCAGATCGACGTCGAGCAGCGCCAGACCCGGATCGGCAACGTCCTGCGCCGGACCAGCCTGGACGAGCTGCCGCAGCTGTGGAACATCCTGCGCGGCGACATGTCCCTGGTCGGGCCGCGGCCGGAGGAGCGCACGTACGCCGCGCAGTTCGCCGACTCGGTCTACGGCTACCGCGACCGGCACCGGCTGGCCGTCGGCCTCACCGGCTGGGCCCAGATCCACGGCCTGCGCGGCGACACCTCCATCGAGGAGCGCGCCCGCTTCGACAACTCCTACATCGAGCACTGGTCGCTCTGGCGCGACCTCGTGATCCTCGTCCGCACCGTGGCCGCGGTGAACCGGCAGGCCTTCACGGCCGTGCGGTCCGCCGCCCGCTGAGCTCCCGGCTCCACCCGCTGCACCGCTCCCCGTCCCCCGCACGAGCCCGCTCCGGCCCGGCCGGCGCCTCCCCCGAAACGAGAGCCCCCCGATGTCCGACCGCACCCGCAGAGCCCGCCGCACGCCCAGCGGCCCCGAGCTGAGCCGCCGCGGCCTGCTGTTCCTGGGCGCGTCCGGCCTGGCCGCCGTGCCGTTCCTCGGCGGCCCGACGCCGGCGGCCCCGGGAGGCGGGCTGCGCACGGTGGGCGACGAGGAGAACGTCCTGGACCTCAAGGACTTCGGCGCGAGGGGGGACGGCGTCCGGGACGACACCCGCGCGGTCCAGCGGCTGATCGAGAGCTCGGCGCGCCGCAAACAGATCGGGATGATCCCCAAGGGCACCTACCGGATCACCGCCAGCCTCCTCGTGCCGTCCGGGACGCAGCTGTACCTCGCCCGCGGCGCCCGGCTGCTCAAGGACTGGGTCGCGCCGGTCGGCCTGCAGGACGCCCTGCTGCGCAACGCCGACCTGTCGCAGCCGCTCACCGGCGTGCAGATCACCGGGCCCGGGACGATGGGCGCCCGCGACCACACCAAGACCGGTGTGGTGATCGGCCTCTACGGGCACGACGTGCTGCTGCGCGACCTCACCATCGACACCTACTCCGGCGGCCAGGCGATCATGTACGCCGGCGACCGGGGCCGGATCGACAAGGTCACCATCCGCAACAGCGCGGAGGAGACCGGCACCGGCGGCATCCGGGTGTTCGGGGGCAGCGACTTCCTGGGCACGAACTGTCACGTCGAGTCCGGCGACGACTGCTACCAGTTCGTGCCGATCGGCAATCCGCTGGCCGAGCCCGCCCTCTACAACCAGAGCATCGCGCGGGGCCGGTTCGTCGACTGCACCGGGCTCAGCACCGTGAGCCGGTTCATGGTCGCGCTGCTGGAGTTCACCGGTGGCGAGCCCGGCACGACGGACATGAACGCCTCGGTGACCGACTGCGCCTTCGAGCGGTGCAGTGGCGCGGCGACCAACCGGGGCATCGTGGTCAAGAACAGCCACAGCACGGGCAGCATCGAGCGGATCGCCTTCACCGACTGCACGGTCGACATGGCCGGCGCCGCGGACGCGTCGACGCAGGAGATCCGCATCCAGACCGACGCCGGCACGGGCGGCGCCATCACGGGGGTCACCTTCACCCGGACCAGCATCACCAACCCGGTGAACAGCATCCTGCGGGTCGGCGGCCCCAACATCAGCGGCCTGACCTTCGACACCTGCGACTTCGCCGCGCCGTCCGGCGCCGCTCCGCTCGTCGCCGTGGTGGACGGCGCCTCCGACGTCACGTTCCGGGGGTGCTCGTTCAGCGGCACCGCGAAGAACGCCACCGGCGTGGCCACGAGCAAGCGGCTGCTGGTGGCCGGTCCGACCGCCCCGGTGACCAACCTGGTCGTCGACGGCAGCCGCTTCACCGACATCGGGAACACGTTCTTCGGCGTCGACGTCATGTCCGCCACCGGCGCCACGATCTCCGGGTCGACCTTCACCGCTCTCGCCGGGGCGACGACCGCCCGCGCCGTCCGGGTGCTGCCGGAAGCCGCGAACGTGGTCATCGGCAGGAACGACGTCTCCGGCATCAGCCACGCCGCGCCGGTCCTGGACCGCGGCGTCGGCACGGTGGTGGCGGCCGGCCCCGGCGCCTGACCGGTCCGGCCGTAGTCTGCCGGCCTGATGGACCACGGCGTCCCGGACCGGCCGCGTCCGGCGGGCACCCCCGAGCCGTCCTCCGCGGGCGGCCGGCTGGTGACCCGCCGGAACGCGCTGCTGCTCGGCGCGCTCGGGGTGGCCGGGGTGGTCGCGGTGCCCGTGGTGTCCGCGCTCCGCACCCCGGCGCCGTCCCCGTCGAGCGCGCCCGCGGCGCCGTCCCCGTCGAGCACCCCGCCCGCGGCGTCGGCGTCGCCCGCCCCGGGCGGTGCGCTCGACCCGCGGGACTTCGGCGCCGTGGGCGACGGCCGCGCCGACGACACCCGGGCCCTGCAGGACCTGGTGGACGCCTCCACCGCGCAGGGGGCGGTCGCGGTCGTCCCGGCCGGCACCTACCGCTGCACCGCCGGCCTGCTCCTGACCACCGGCGCGCGGCTGCAACTGGCCCGCGGCGCGCACCTGCTCAAGGACTGGGCGGCCGAGACCGGGCTGGTCAACGCGTTCCTGCGCAACCGCGACTTCGCGGTGAAGGCAGACGGCGTGCAGATCACCGGGCCGGGCACGATCGGCGCCCGGGACCACAGCAGCACCGGCGTGGTCCTGGCGCTGTACGGCGACGACGTGCAGCTGCGCGAGTTCACCATCGACACCTATGCCGGCGGGCAGGCCGTGATGTTCGCCGGCGACCGGGGTCGCATGGACGGCGTCACCATCCGCAACAGCGCGGTGTCCACCGGCACCGGCGGGATCCGGGTGGTCGGCGGTGCGGACTTCCTCGCGACCGGCTGCCACGTGGAGTCCGGCGACGACTGCCTGCAGTTCGTGCCGATCGGCAACCCCGACGCCGTCCTCTACGACATGGACATCACCGGCGGCAGCTTCGTCGGGTGCACCGGCACCAGCACCACCAGCCGGTTCATGGTGGCGCTGCTCGAGTTCACCAGGGGCGAGCCCGGCACGACCGACATGTCCGCCTCGGTCGTCGACTGCTCCTTCCGCGACTGCCGCGGGGCGGGCACCAACCGCGGCATCGTCGTCAAGAACACGCACAGCCAGGGCCGCATCGCCGGCGTCTCGTTCACCGACTGCTCGGTGGACATGTCGGGCGCCGCCGACGCCGAGACGCAGGAGATCCGCATCCAGACCGACCCGTCCTCGCGCGGGTCGATCTCCGGGATCACCTTCACCCGCACCGACGTCACCCGACCGGTCAACAGCACGGTGCGCATCGGCGGGCCGGGCATCAGCGCCGTCACCTTCGACGGCTGCGCCTTCACCGCGCCGTCGGGCGCGTCCCCGCTGACCCTCGTCGCCGACCAGGTCGACCAGCTCGTGGTGCGGGGCTGCACGTTCACCGGCGCAGCCGGCAAGCGCCAGCTCGTGGCCGGACCGGGGCAGGGCGTGACGGCGCTGTCGGTGGAGGACAGCCGGTTCACCGACGTCCCCGACGGCGTCTGGGCCGTCGACCTGCTCGGCGCCCCCGGCGCGCGCGTCGCCGGCTCGACCTTCCAGGCCGCCCCCGGCGCGACGGACGCCCGGGCGATCCGGGTGTCGCCGGCATCCACCGGGGTCGTGATCGAGCACAACGACGTCACCGGGATCGGCCACCCGGCGCCGATCACCGACCGTGCCGACGGCACGACGATCCGGAGCAACCGCGGCGCCTGACCCCCTCGGGCGCTCACCGTCGGTAGTCCCATCGGGCGCGGTCCGGCACGGATCACGGAGCGCCGTCCGCACCGCGCGACCCGACTGGCGGACCGGTCGGTTCCGCTGCATCCTTCCCGCACCATGCACCGGGGCGCCGCGAGACGCTCCTCGAGTGACGGGCCTTTCCCCCATGGACGTCGACACCGCCAGCCCCCCGCCCCGCTCCCCGATCCTGGCCGCATACCCGGTGCTCAGCCGGCGCGACGTCCTGGTCGTCGGGGGCCTCGCCGCCCTGCCGCTGCTCGTGCCGTGGGGGCACCCCCGGGCGTCGGGGGCGGTGGTCCTCAACCTCCGGGACTACGGCGCCGTGGGCGACGGCGTCGCCGACGACACCGCCGCCGTGCAGAAGCTCATGGACGCGACGGCGACGCAGGCGGCCGTCGGCGTGGTCCCGGCCGGCACCTACCGCTGCACGAGCAGCCTGCACCTGCGCACCGGGGTGCAACTGCAGCTGGAGAGCGGCTCCAAGCTGCTCAAGGACTGGGCCGTGGCCCCCGGCCTCGCCGGCGCTTTCCTCCGCAACGCCGACTTCGCGGCACGGGCGAACGCGGTCCGGATCACCGGGCCGGGCACGATCGGCGCCCGGGACCACAGCCGGACCGGCGTGATCCTGGCCGTGTACGGCGACGACGTGCTGCTGCGCGACTTCACCATCGACACGTACGCCGGCGGGCAGGCGGTCATGTTCGCCGGCGACCGGGGCCGCATGGAGCGGGTGCGCATCGTCAACAGCGCGCGGACCACCGGCACCGGGGGCATCCGGGTGATCGGTGGCACCGGCTTCCTCGCGACCGCGTGCCACGTGGAGTCCGGCGACGACGCCCTCCAGTTCGTGCCCATCGGCGACCCGAGTGCCCTGCTCTACGACCTGCCGATCAGCGGGGGCAGCTTCGTCGGGTGCACCGGCGCCAGCACCACCTGCCGGTTCATGGTCGCCCTGCTGGAGTGGACCGGCGGCGACACGGCCATGAGGAACGCCGCGATCACCGACTGCTCCTTCCGCGACTGCCGGGGGAAGGGCGCCAACCGCGGCATCGTGGTCAAGAACTCACACGGCACCAAGGCCATCGCGCGGCTGTCGTTCACCGACTGCGCGGTCGACATGGCCGGCGCCGCGGACGCCCAGGCGCAGGAGATCCGCATCCAGACCGAGCCGGGGCGGGGAGCGATCACCGACCTCACCTTCACCCGGACCAGCATCACCAACCCGGTGAACAGCGTGCTGCGGACCAGCGGCCCCGGCACCAGGGGCGTCACCTTCGACCAGTGCACCTTCGCGGCCCCGTCGGGCGGCACGGACGTCGTCGCGGTGGTCGACGGGGGCGCGAACGTGCGGATGCGGCGGTCCTCGTTCGCCGGCACCCGGGGGAAGCGGGTGCTCGTCGCCGGGCCCATCGCGCCGGTGGGCAGCCTGACGGTCGAGGAGTGCCGGTTCACCGACATCGGCAACGACCGGTGGGGGGTCGACCTGGTCGCCGCTCCCGGGGCGCGCGTGGCGACCTCGACCTTCACGCGGGCCGCAGGGACCACGACCGCCCGTGCGGTCCGGGTCTCGGCGGCGTGCAGCGGAGTGGTCATCGAGGGCAACGACCTCACCGGGCTCACCAGCACGACCAAGATCACCGACAACGGGACCGGCACGATCGTCCGCAACAACCGCGGCGCCTGACCTCCTCAGCGGGACGGCGGGCGCGGAAAGCCGCCGACCAGCTGCTCGAAGGCGTGCGCCACCTTCAGGCAGGTGGTGTCCTCGAACCGGCGGCCGACCAGCATCATGCCGACCGGGAGCCCCTGCGAGAGCCCGGCCGGGACGCTGGTGGCCGGGTGCCCGCTCACGTCGAACGGCGCGCAGTTGACGATCATCTCCAGCGCCCGGGCGACCCGGACCTCGATCGGGTCGTCCGCCGCCGGGATCTCGGGGGCGACCATCGGCACGGTGGGCATGACCAGCAGGTCGACGTCGGCCAGCGCGGCGTCGTACTGCCGGCGCACCTCGACGGCCAGGTTCTGCGCCATCGCGTAGTGCCGGGTCTGCTCCCGCTCCATCGACCAGCGGCCGGCCAGCGCCACCGCGGTCACCGTCGGCGACCACCGGTCGACCACCTCGCGGCGCTGGCGGCCGTAGTGGGCGACCAGCTCCGGGTCGTAGCGGCCCTCGTAGTTCCACCCGTAGCCGTTGCCCTCGATCATCTGCACCGTGGCGCCGTCGGTGGCGATGACGTTCCAGACGTGCAGGGCGTGCCGGTGCCAGGGCAGGTCGACGTCGACCACCTCGATGCCCAGCTCGCGCAGCCGGCCCGCGGCCGCGCGCACCGTGTCGTCCACGCCCGGCTCGGAGAGCTCCTCCCAGCCGAAGCCCTGGGCGACGACGCCGACCCGCAGGCCGGACACGTCCCCGCCGAGGGCATCCGCGTACTGCTCGGGGGCCAGGTCGGCGGGCTGGCGCGGGTCGTTCCCGTCGCGGCCGGCCAGGACGTCCAGCACGGCCGCGGCATCGGCGACCGTGCGGGTCATCGGGCCGAGGTGGTCGAGCGTCAGCTCGATGGGGAACGCCCCGGTGTAGGGCACCAGGCCGTGCGTGGGCTTGTGGCCGACGATGCCCGAGAACGCGGCGGGCATGCGGATCGACCCGCCCTGGTCCCCGCCGAGGGCGAGGTCGACCTCGCCGGCGGCGACCAGCGCGGCGCTGCCGCTGGAGCTGCCGCCGGTCGTGCGGGACGGGTCCCAGGGGTTGCGCACGGGGCCGGTGACCGACGTGTGGCTGCCGCCGGAGAAGCAGAGGTCCTCGCAGACGGCCTTGCCCGCGACCGTCGCACCCGCCTCGAGCAGGCGGGTCACCACCGTCGCGTCCTCGGCCGGCACGTACCCCTCGACGGTGTGCGAGCCGTTCATCATCGGGACGCCGGCGACGGCGATGTTGTCCTTGACCGCCACGGTCCGCCCGGCCAGGGGACCGTCGGCGGCACCGTGGATGTCGGTGGTCACGTACCAGGCTCCGAGCGGGTTGTCGGTCTCGGCGGGGCGGGTGCTCGGCCGGTCGCCCGGCGCCTGCGGGGCGATGCCGGCGTAGAGCTCCTCGACCGCGTCGTAGGACGTGAGGAAGGCAGCGACGATCGGCGTGTAGGCGGCCACCTCCTCCGGGGTGGGCTTCATGCCGTAGCTGGCCGCCAGCGCGGCGACCTCGTTCTCGTCCGGCGGGCGTACGGGCACGGCTGCCTCCTCGGGCGCGGCGGGGTGCACTGGTGCTGCGCAAGCTTGCGACGCCGCGGCCGTCCTGTCACCAGCAGCGGGAGCCGTCCGGCGGCCAGGGAGAATGCCCGGCCGTGGAGATCCTCGCGGCCGCGACCGAGACCCTGCGGGTGCCGGCCCTGGTCGACCTCGCGGCGATCGTCGTGGGCGCGCTCACCGGCGGCCTGCTGGCGGCGCGCGAGGGGTTCGCCGTGTCCGGCGTCCTGCTGCTGGCGGTCAGCGGCGGGCTCGGGGGCGGGCTGATCCGCGACGTCCTGCTCGCGGAGGGCCCGCCGGTGGCGCTGACCAACCGGGCCTACCTGCCCACGGTCGCGGTCACGGCGATGGTCACGTTCTACTTCTCCGGCTGGCTGTCCCGGCTGACCGGCCTGCTCGTGGTGCTGGACGCCGTCACACTCGGGTTCTTCACCGTCATCGGCGCGCAGAAGGCCCAGCTGGCCGGCCTGCCCAGTGCCTCGGTGGTCTTCATCGGGACGCTGACGGCGGTCGGCGGCGCGCTCATCCGCGACGTCCTGCTCGCCCAGCGGGCCGACATCGTGCAACCGGGCCCCTACAACGCCGTCGCCGCCCTGCTCGGCGCGACCGCGCTGACACTGCTCGCCGGGCCCGCCGGCCTGGACCCCATCCCGGTCGCGGCGCTGGTCATCGTCCTGGTCGCGACGCTGCGCGTGCTGTCGGTGTGGCGCGGGTGGACCGCACCGGTCGCCGTGGACCTGCCCGGGCAGGCGCGCCGCCGGCTCCGGCGGAGCCGCACCGGGGACGGCACCCGCCGGCGCCGCCGCGCCGAGCGCGGCACCCGCTGGCGCCGCCGCGACCGGACCTGACGTCAGGTCGCGGTGCCGGCCCGCGGTTGGACGTCGGGCGCCGGCTCGATCCCCGGCGGGACCTGCTGCGGGCCCGCCTCGGCCGGGCGCGGCTCGGTCTGGCTGAACAGGCGGACGGCGAGGAGCGCGACGTCGTCCTCCGCATCGGGGAGGAAGAGCCGCTCCAGCACCTCGTCGCACAGCTCGTCGAGGGTCAGCCCGGCGGACTCGCGGAGCACCGTGACCAGCTGCTCGGTCCCGGTGTCGAGGTCACGGTCGCGGCGCTCGACCAGCCCGTCGGTGTACAGGAACACCGTGCTGCCGGCCGGGAGTACGGCGACCCGATCGCTGCGCGACGTCCCGGGCAGCACGCCGAGCAGCAGGTCGGCCGGCAGCGGGTCCAGCACGGTCACCTCGCCGTCGGGGGACACCACCACCGGCGGCGGGTGCCCGGCGCTCGACCAGCGCAGCCGGGTCCGGTCCCGCCGCAGGTCGGCGTCGTCCTGCTCGAGACGGGCCACCAGCGCGGTGGCCATCGTGTCGAGCGCCAACCCGCGGATCGCGGCGTCCAGCCGGCTGAGCACCTGGGCGGGCGGCGCGCCGCTGGAGTAGCTGATGCCGCGCAGCAGCCCGCGGACCTGCCCCATCGCCGCCGCGGCGCGGCTGTCGTGGCCGACGACGTCGCCGATGGCCAGCACGGTCGCGCCACCGGCCTCGAGGAACGCGTCGTACCAGTCGCCGCCGATCTCGGCGCCGGCCGCGGCCGGCACGTAGCGGACCACGATCTCGCAGTGGTCGGGCTCCGGCGGCGCGGTGAGCATGCTGTGCTGCAGCGCGTCGGCCAGCACCCGCTGCTGGCCGTAGAGCCGCGCGTGGTGCAGGGCCAGCCCGGCCCGGCGGCCCACCTCGACCGCGGTGTCGATCTCGGCCTGGGTGTGCGGTCCGCGATCGGTGCCGTTGAACAGCCCCAGGGCACCCAGCGTCTGGCCGCGGGCGACCAGCGGCACGACGGTGCCCGAGCGCAGGCCGAGCCGGGACAGCAGCTCCCGGGTCGCGGCCTCCGGGATGGCCCGCGCGATCCGGTCGCCGTCGATGTCGGGGAGCACCAGCGGCCGGCCGGTGCGGGTGACCACCGTGGCCGCGGCGTGGTCGGTCATCACCGCGACCATCGAGTGGACGTACAGCTCCAGCTCGGCGCGCAGCGTGGGGTCGTGGTGCGCCGAGGCCAGCTCGTGCAGCCGGCCCTGTTCGTCGGTGACCACCAGCCAGCACCAGTCGCCGAGGGTGGGGACGACGAGGTCGACGAGCTGGCCGATCTGCTGGCCGATGTCCAGGCTCCCGGAGAGCACCCGGCCGGTGTCGGCCAGCAGCTGCAGCCGCCCGTTGGCCTCCGCCATCGCGGCGACCGCGTCGGCGCGCACGGCGTCGGCCTGCAGCCGCGACGCGGTCAGCGCGATCTGGGCGGTCAAGCCCTCCAGCAGTTCGACGTCGCTCTCGCTGTAGGCGTGCTCGGTGGTCCAGACCACGATGAAGCTGCCGAGCAGCCGTCCCTCGACGCGCAGCGGCAGCGCGGCCAGCGCCCGGGTGCCCAGCACGGCGTTGATGGCCACCATCCGCGGGAACCGTGCCTCGGCCTCCGCCGCGTCGGCGAAGAGCAGCCGTTCCCCGTGCCGGGCCACGTACTGGGTGGGCAGCTCGTCGTCCAGCGGGGTCTCCACCCCGTCCGCCGGCAGCTGGACGTCGGCCTCGCTGGCGACGACGTCGACGATCCGGCGGGTCACGTGCAGGTACAGCTTCTCGTCGCGCGGGTCGAAGACCGCCAGCCCGATGGACTCCGCACCGAGCACCGCGGCGCCGCGCAGCGCGATCTCGGCCAGCTGGGAGACCCGGGTGGCGTTGGCCAGCTCCGCCGCGACCTCCGCGATGGCCGCGGCGCGCTGCACCGCGGCGATGCGCCGCTCCGCCTGGTCGCGGGCGGCGGTGACGTCGACGGCGGTCCCCAGCACCCGGACCGGCCGCCCCGACGGGTCGCAGACCACCCGCCCGCGGGAGACCGTCCAGCGCACGCCGCCGTCGACGCGGACGACGCGGGCCTCCACCAGGTACTCCCCGCTCGTGGCGAGGGCCTCCCGCATGGCCTCGGTCACCGCCGCGCGGTCGTCGGGGTGGATGCGCTCGGTCATGATGTCCTCGACCGAGTCGATCTCCACGGCGCCGTCGAGCCCGAAGATCGCCGCGCAGCGCTCGTCCCAGCGCACCGCGCCGGTGCGCAGGTCGCGCTCCCAGATGCCGATCGCGCTGGCCTCCAGGGCGACGTCCAGCCGGGCCAGCGAGGCGCCGATCGCCGACCGCGCGGCCGACAGCTCCAGCTCGGCGCTGACCGAGGCGGCCATCTGCTCCAGGAGGGCGGCGTCGTCGTCGGACCACGCCCGCGGCACCGGGTCGTAGACGGCGAGGACGCCGACGACGTGGCCGGAGTCGGCCACCAGCGGGGCACCGAGGTAGGCCGCGACCTGGCCCGAGGTGACCGCCGGGAGGTCGACCACCCCCGGGTGCACGGTGGCGTCGGGGACGACGAGGGACTTGCCGCGGCGGACGGTGATCGCGGAGATGGCGCCGGTCAGCAGCGCCGGCCCCCCGACGACGCCCGGCGGCAGGCCGTACCCGCCGACGACGGTGTCCTGGTCGGTGAAGAGCGTGACCTTCGCGTGCCGGATGCCCAGCAGCCGGGCGGCCAGGCCGGAGAGCCGGTCGAAGGCGGCCGGACCGGGCACCTCGACGAGCAGCCGGCGGGCGGCGGCGACGCGGTGCGGGTCGCCGAGGACGTCGGCTCCGGGTGGAGGGCATGCGGACAGCACCAGGCCGAGCCCCCCTCTTCCGCTGCTGCAGCGGACTCCCTGCGCCTGCCGCGACGACGCACCATGCTGACACGTCGGTGGCGGACGACACCGGATCGTCCTCCGAGCGCGATCCGGCGTCGCTCCCCCGCAGGGGTGAGTCCGGGGCCGGAGCCGGTCAAGCGGCCGGGCGCCCGGGACGATGCCGACTGCATGCCGGGGACCCGAGTGCGCACCCTGCCGGACTGCCGGCCGCTGCTCGCCGACCCCGACGACCTGACGCTGGCCTTCCAGCCGATCGTCGACCTCGCCGCCGCGCGCATCGCCGGCTACGAGGCCCTCTCCCGCTTTCCCGGCACCGCCGGGCCGGACGTCTGGTTCTCCGCGGCGGCCGAGTGGGGGGTGGCCGCCGAGCTGGAGGCACTGGCGATCACCAAGGCGCTCGACGCCGTGCCGCTGCTGCCCGAGAACACCTTCCTCACCGTCAACGTCAGCCCGAACCTGCTCGGCAGCGCGCCGGTGCAGGACGCCCTGGCCGGGCGGCCCGACCTGGCCCGCGTGGTCGTCGAGCTCACCGAGCACTCCCCTGTCGACGACCCCGCGGAGCTGCGCCGGCAGACCGACCTGCTGCGTGCCCGTGGCGCGCTGATCGCGCTGGACGACGCCGGCGCCGGCTACTCCGGGCTGCACCAGATGGCCACCCTGCGCCCCCAGCTGGTCAAGCTCGACCGCGCGCTGGTCACCGGCGCCGACAACGACCCCGTCCGCGTCGCGCTGGCCGAGCTGGTCGGCGAGTTCGCCGGCCGCATCGACGCCTGGCTCCTGGCCGAGGGCATCGAGACCCCCGGTGAGCTGGCCGTCTTCCTCCGCCTCGGGGTGCCGCTCGGGCAGGGCTGGGTGCTCGGCCGCCCGGCGCCGTACTTCGCGCCCCTCGCCCCGGAGGTCGTGGACCTGCTGCACGCCCAGGTGGCCCGCGCCCGGCTCACCGAGAGCGTGGCCAGCCTGCTCCGCCCGGTCCGCCAGTGCGACGTCCGCGACGCGCTGCCCGGGATCCCGCCGGCGGTGCTGGTCGGCCCCCTGGGCGAGCCGGTCGGGCTGCTGCTGGCCGACGCCCGGACCGGTGCCGCGTTCACCGCGCCGGTGTCGCTGCGCGTGCACCCGTCCACCGACATCACCGACGCGCTGCGGCGGGCCCTCACCCGCCCCGCGGCCTCCCGCTTCGACCCGGTCGTGTGCACCGACCCGACCGGCGAGGTCCTCGGCCTGCTGCGGGTCGAGGACCTCGCCGCCGCGGCTGCGCGCCGCTGAACCCCAGACCCCGGACGCCCGCCCGGGCGGCCCGGCCCGCACCACCTCCACGACGACGACAAGGACCCCGACGATGAAGACCTTCGCCTGCGGCGACGTCATCCCCGGCTGCAGCGCCCGCTTCTCGGCCGCGGACGAGGGCGGCATCCTCGCCCTGGTCGCCGGTCACGCGGCCGCCGACCACGGCGTCACCGACGTCACGCCCGACCTCGTGGCCGCCGTGCGCCAGCACATCCACACGATCTGAGCCCGCACGGAGTTGATCCGTGGGCATGACGCCCACGGATCAACTCCATCGCTCAGGCCGAGGCGTCGGTGAGCGCCTGCCGCTCGTCGTCGGTGAGCACGAGGTCCTGCATCGGCAGCAGGTCGGCCAGCTGCTCGACCGACCGGCCGCTGGCGATCGGCGCGACGACGGTCGGCTGGTCGGCCAGCCAGCGCAGCGCGACCGCCGCGCCGGTGACCCCGTGGGCGTCCGCGACCTCCGCGAGCGCGGACAGCACCCGGTCGCCCTTCTCCCCCACGTACCTCGCCGCCCCCTTCGCCCGCGGCGAGTCGACCGCCTCGCCCGGCCGGTACTTGCCGGTCAGGAAGCCCCGCGCCAGGGCGAAGTACGGCAGCACCCCCATGCCGCGGGCGGCGACGACGTCGCGCAGCTCGTCCTCGTAGGCCGGCCGCTCCATCAGGTTGTAGTGCGGCTGCAGCGCGACGTAGCGGGTCACCCCCAGCCGCTCCGAGGTCTCCAGCGCCTCGGTCAGCCGCTCCCCCGAGTAGTTCGACGCCGCCGCGTAGCGCACCTTCCCCCCCTGCACCAGCTCGTCGAACGCACGCAGGGTCTCCTCCAGCGGCGTCGTCTCGTCGTCGTAGTGCGCGTAGTACAGGTCGATGCGGTCGGTCTGCAGCCGTCGCAGCGACCCCTCCGCCGCGGTGCGGATCTCCGCCGCCGACAGCGGGTGCTCCTTCTCCAGCGGCGAGGCCTTCGTCGCCACCACCACCCGGTCGCGCATCCCGCGATCGGCCATCCAGGCGCCGAGGATCTCCTCCGAGCGGCCCTTGCCGTAGGACTCGGCGGTGTCGACGAACGGCGCCCGGGTGCTCGGCGTCGCGTCGCCGAAGCGGTCCAGCAGCGCGAAGGACGTCGCCTCGTCCGCCGTCCAGCCGAACACGTTGCCACCCAGGCAGAGGTCGCTGACGGTGAGGTCGGTCCCGGGGATCTGCGGCATGGGCCCCACGCTAGAGGAAGGGCCCTCCTGCCCCCCGACGCTCGCAGGCTCGCGACGGGACCCTGCAGGAGAGCCGCGACCGTCGCCCGACCGGGTGGGACCGGTGGGACGTGAGGGACCCGTTCACCCCCCTCGGTGGCGGGCTGTCGTACCGGCATGGCACGGTGCCCCCGGTCCGGCCTCGGCACATCCGCCGAGGTCGGGACAGTTTCCGTCACCGTCGAGAGGACACCCGTGAACAAGGCAGAACTCGTATCCGCCATCGCCAAGCGCGCCGACGTGCCCGCCGCCACCGTCGACTCGGTGCTCGCCGGCCTCCAGGAGGAGCTGGTCGAGGCCATCACCCGTGGCGAGAAGGTCGCCGTCTCCGGGCTGCTCACCGTCGAGCGCACCCAGCGGTCGGCGCGGACCGGTCGCAACCCGCAGACCGGGGAGTCCATCGACATCCCGGCCGCGAACACCGTGAAGGTCACCGCCGGCTCCAACCTGAAGAAGGCCGCCAGCAACGTCCCCGTGTGACCGCCGGCAGCCCGGCGACGTCCCGGGGCGATCGGCGGCGTCGCCCGTCGGGCGGCCCCCCCGTGTGACCTGGTCCACAGCGCCGTGAGTCAGGATGCGGGGCAGGCGCCGCCCGACGGCGGGCGGCCCGCGGATCGGAGGACACGTGACGACGGCGCTCCAGGTGGACACCGACCCCGCCGAGGTGGGCTTCGACCCGGCCCGGCTGACCCGCATCGACCGGCGGCTGGCCCGCTGGGTGGACGAGGGGCGGCTGCCCGGGTTCCTCGTGACCGTGGCCCGCCACGGCCGGCTGGTGCACGTGGGCCGGTACGGCTCCCGGAACGTGGAGGAGGGGCTGCCG
Organism: Geodermatophilus sp. CPCC 205761; assembly: GCF_051383655.1. NCBI lineage: Bacteria > Bacillati > Actinomycetota > Actinomycetes > Geodermatophilales > Geodermatophilaceae > Geodermatophilus > Geodermatophilus sp. CPCC 205761. Next base: position 76,683 of record NZ_JALPKQ010000005.1, on the reverse strand, counting down.
GTCGAGACCGACACCCGGTGGCGCATCTACTCCATGACCAAGCCGATCACCTCGGTCGCGGCGATGATGCTCTACGAGGAGGGCGCCTTCGAGCTCACCGACCCGATCGCCCGCTGGCTGCCGGAGTTCGCCGAGACCCGCGTCTACGTCGCCGGCTCGGCGCTGAAGCCGGTCACCGTTCCGCAGACCGAGCCGATCCGGGTGTGGCACCTGCTCACCCACACCTCGGGGCTGACCTACGGCTTCCACCACACCCACCCGGTCGATGCGATGTACCGGGCCGCCGGGCACGAGTGGGGCACCCCGGCCGGCGCCGACGCCGCCGAGGTGTGCCGCCAGTGGGCTTCGATGCCCCTGGTGTTCCAGCCCGGGACCGAGTGGAACTACGGCGTCTCCACCGACGTCCTCGGCCGGCTGGTCGAGGTGGTCTCCGGCCAGTCGCTGGACGAGTTCTTCGAGCAGCGGATCTTCCGCCCGCTGGGCATGGCCGACACCTCCTTCGGGCTCCGCGAGGACGACGACCCCGAGTCCCTGGCCCGGCTCTACACCGCCGTCCCGGCGCAGCCCGGCGGTCCGGCGACCACCTACGCGCCGCTGGACACGACGGGCGCCGGCGCCCACCGGAAGCCGGCGTTCCTCTCCGGCGGCGGCGGGCTGGTCTCGACCGCCGGTGACTACCTGCGGTTCACCGAGCTGCTGCGCCGCGGCGGCTCCTACGACGGCGGCCGGCTGCTGGGCCCGCGCACCATCGCGCACATGACCCGCAACCACCTGCCGGGCAACGCCGACCTGGAGACCTTCGGCCGGCCGCTGTTCGCCGAGACGCCGCTGCGCGGGGTGGGCTTCGGCCTGGGCTTCTCGATGGTCATCGACCCCGCCCGCTACGGCGTGATGGCCAGCCCCGGCGACTACAGCTGGGGCGGGGCGGCGTCCACCGCGTTCTACGTCGACCCGGTCGAGGACCTCACGGTGGGCTTCTTCACCCAGCTGCTGCCCTCCAGCGTGCTGCCGATCCGGAGCCACCTGCGCACGCTGGTCAACCAGGCCTTGCTCGACTGAGGAGACCGCAGGCATAGGAAGCAATACCTACGTCCTGGCCGCCGGTACGTGGGTATAGCTTCCTATGCCTGCGCACGGGCGGCGTCCGGTGGTCTGGTTGGGTGACGGCGTGCTGCGCCTGGGTGCTCTCGACGTGCCGCCCGGGCGGCTCGTGGTCATGGCCATCGTCAACCGCACCCCCGACTCCTTCTACGACCGCGGCGCCACCTACGAGCTCGCCGCGGCCGTCGAGCGGGTGGACCGGGTGGTCGCCGAGGGCGCGGACATGGTGGACGTCGGCGGGGTGAAGGCGGCTCCGGGCGAGGACGTCGACGCGGCCGAGGAGATCCGCCGCACCGTCGACCTGGTCGCCGCCATCCACGCCGCCCACCCCACGCTGCCGATCTCCATCGACACCTGGCGGGCGGAGGTGGCGCGGGAGGCGCTGGCCGCCGGCGCCGACGTCGTCAACGACGCGTGGGGCGGGGTCGACCCGGAGCTGGCCGCCGTCGCGGCGGAGGCCGGCGCCGGGATCGTGTGCACGCACGCGGGCGGGCTGCCGCCGCGGACCCGCCCGCACCGCATGACCTACGACGACGTCGTGGCCGACGTGGTGGCCCGGACGACGGCGCTGGCCGAGGCCGCGGTCGCGGCGGGCGTGCACCGGGAGCGGGTCCTCGTCGACCCCGGGCACGACTTCGGCAAGAACACCCGGCACTCGCTGGAGGCCACCCGACGGCTGGACGAGCTGGTCGCGACCGGGTGGCCGGTCCTCGTGGCGCTGTCGAACAAGGACTTCGTCGGGGAGACTCTCGACGTCCCGCTGGAGGAGCGGCTGACCGGCACCCTCGCGGCCACCGCGGTGAGCGCCTGGCTGGGCGCGACGGTGTTCCGCGCGCACGACGTCGCGGCGACCCGGCAGACGCTGGACATGGTCGCCGCCATCCGGGGCGACCGGGCGCCGCTGCGCACCACCCGTGGCCTGGCCTGAAGCCCCTGGTCGGCGGCGCTGCGCAGGTCTAGCGTGCCCCGCACCAACGCCGAGGAGGTAGCGGGATGAGCGGCAGGGTCGTGCACTTCGAGATCCCCTTCGACGACGGGGACCGCGCGCGCAGCTTCTACAAGGAGGCCTTCGGCTGGCAGGTCCAGGAGATGCCGGAGATGAGCTACACCCTGGTCATGTCGGGCCCCAGCGGTGAGCAGGGACCGACCGAGCCGGGGTTCATCAACGGTGGGATGATGGCGCGCGAGGGCGGTCCCTCGGGCACGCCGGTCATCGTCGTGGACGTGGAGAGCATCGACGTCGCCCTCGAGCGGATCGAGGAGCTCGGCGGCGCCACGGTGACGCCCAAGATGCCGGTGGGCGACATGGGCTTCGCCGCCTACGTCCGGGACCCGGAGGGGAACGTCCTCGGCCTCTGGGAGACCGCCGGCTGACCCGCACCCGGACCCGGCGGCGGCCTCGATAGGGTCCCGCGCCATGGCCGCCACCGGGTTCCACACCGCCGACGAGCTCAACGCGCTGCTGCCGGGCACGCTGCCGGGCCTGCTGGGCCTCGCGATCACCGCGCACGAGCCCGGCCGGCTGGAGGCCGCGCTCGACGTGCGGCCGGAGCTGCTCGCGCCCAACGGGTACCTGCACGCCGCGACCGTCGTCGGCCTCGCCGACACCTCCTGCGGGCTGGCCACCCGGGCCCTGCTCCCCGAGGGCTCGACCGGGTTCACCACGATCGAGCTGAAGACCAACTTCCTCGGGACGGTGCGCGAGGGCCGGGTCACCACCGTGGCCACCAACGCCCACGCCGGCCGGACGACGCAGGTCTGGGACGCCGTGGTCACGTCCGCGGACTCCGGGAAGACGCTCGCGCTGTTCCGCTGCACCCAGTCGGTGCTGTGGCCCCGGTGATCCGTACCGGCGGGTAACCCCCCTGTGTCCCAGGCCACGTCAGGTGTGAGACTGGCGCCACACCTGACGAGATGAGGAGCTCCTCCGTGGCGCTGGCCAGCCTGTACCCCGACGTCGAGATCCCCGACCTGTCGGTCCCCGCCTACGTGCTGTCCGCGGGCGCGGCGCGGCCCGGGGCCGCGGCGCTGGTCGACGGGCTCACCGGCGACACGATCACCCACGGCCAGCTGACCGCCTACGTCGACCGCGTCGCGGCGGCGCTGCACGCGCGGGGCCTGCGCAAGGGCGACGTCGTCGCCGTCTTCTGCCCCAACACGCCCTGGTACCCGGTGGTCTTCCACGGGATCGCCGCGGCCGGCTGCGTGATGTCGCCGATCAACTCGCTCTACACGCCCGACGAGATCGCCTTCCAGCTGCGGGACTCCGGCGCGAAGGTGCTGATCACCGTCTCGCCGTTCCTCGAGCGGGCGATGGCCGCCGTCGACACGGCGCCGGTCGACGAGATCGTCGTCATGGACGGCGCCGAGGGCCACGCCTCGCTGCTCGACCTGCTCAGCAGCGACGCGCCCTCGGTGCAGGTCGACATCGACCCGGCCACCGACCTGGTCACCCTGCCCTACTCGAGCGGCACGACCGGCCTGCCCAAGGGGGTCATGCTCACCCACCGCAACCTGGTGGCCAACGTGCTCCAGATGCGGCCGATCATGAACGCGTCCGAGGGCGACGAGCGGATCATCGCCGTCCTGCCGTTCTTCCACATCTACGGGCTCACCGTGCTGATGAACCAGGGTCTGGTCGCCGGCACCGTGGTGACGCTGCCGCGCTTCGACCTCGACGACTTCCTCCGTGTCATCCAGGAGCAGAGGATCACCCGGGCCTTCGTCGCGCCGCCGATCGTGCTGGCGCTGGCCAAGCACCCGCTGGTCGACCAGTACGACCTCTCCTCGCTGCGCACCATCACCTCGGGCGCGGCCCCGCTGGACGAGGGGCTGGCGCTCGCCGCGGAGCGCCGGCTGCGCAAGGGCGCCGACACCGGCGTCACCATCGCGCAGGGCTACGGGATGACCGAGTTGTCCCCCGTCTCGCACAGCACCCCCGACGCGGGCATGGAGCCGCCCGGCTTCACCGGCCCGGTGCCGAAGGGCTCGGTCGGCGTGGCCGTGCCGAGCACCGAGTGCCGGCTGGTCGACCCGGCCACCGGTCAGGACGTCGGCTCCGGGGAGCGGGGCGAGCTCTGGGTGCGCGGGCCGCAGGTGATGAAGGGTTACCTGAACAACCCCCAGGCCACGGCCGACACCCTGGACGACGACGGCTGGCTGCACACCGGGGACGTCGCCGTCGTCGACGACCGGGGGGTCTACACCGTCGTCGACCGGGTCAAGGAGCTGATCAAGTACAAGGGCTACCAGGTGGCCCCGGCCGAACTGGAGGCCGTGCTGCTCGGCCACCCCGAGATCGCCGACGCCGCGGTCATCGGCGTCCCGGACGCCGAGAGCGGCGAGGAGCTGCCCAAGGCGTTCGTCGTCCGGGCCGCCGGCTCGACGCTGACCGCCGAGTCCGTCATGGAGTACATGGCCGGCAAGGTGGCGCCGCACAAGAAGATCCGGCTGGTCGAGTTCATCGAGCAGGTGCCCAAGTCCTCCGCCGGGAAGATCCTGCGCAAGAACCTCAAAGCGGCTCCCTGACCTGACCGCTCCGGGCGCACCGGCAGGGACACGGCCGGTGCGACCGGAGCGGAGTCGGTGCGCCCCCCGGGGCGGGTCAGTGCGACGCGCTCCGCACGCCGGCGCGGCGGGCGAGCCAGCGGTCCTCGCCGAGCCGCAGGGCCAGCCGGACCGCGCGCGGCGCGGCCGCCACGACCTGCACCCGCTCGCGGGGCGAGCAGGCGTCCAGGAACCACGGGACGGCGAACCGCGCCGACCCCACGGCCGCCCGGAACCGGTGCTCGCAGCCGAGCAGCTCGCCGGGCCCGTGCCGGTGCTCGGCCCCGGGCTCCTCCAGCAGGTCGGCCAGCTCCGACCACGCCCGCGCCAGGCCGGGGGCGCCGGCGCTCACGCACGCCGCGAACAGCGGAGCGGCCGCCGCCACCGCGTCGCAGGCGGTCCGCAGCGCGGGGTCGTCGGCGCGCCCGGCCACCGCCCGCACGGTCCGGAGCACCCGGTCGGAGAAGCCGACCAGCTCCGCCTGCCGGCGCGGGCAGCAGGGGGCGTCGAAGGCGATCCCGGTGAGCGCGTCGGCCACGTCGCGGGCGCCGGTGCGCAGGGCCCGCCGCTCGACCGGGCAGGCGGTCCCGGCGCGCACCGGCGGTGCCGGGCGGGCGGCGACCTCGACGGGGGCCGGGACGGCGAGCGGGGCGGGTGCCGGAGCCGGGAGCGGGACGGACAACGTCGTCGTCATGCCCGGGACGGTGCCGGGCGCTGCTTCGGGCGCGCTTGCACCGCGCTTGAGCAGCCCACTTGGAGCGCACCGGGACGCCGGTCCTTCTAGGGTCGGGGGCATGCGTGCGGTGACTCTCGACGGAGCGGGTGGACCCGAGGTCATGGGCTGGGGCGAGGTGCCCGACCCGGTCCTCAAGCCCGGTGAGGTGCTCGTCGACGTCGTGGCCACCGCGGTCAACCGCGCCGACCTGCTGCAGCGGGCCGGCCACTACCCGCCACCGCCCGGGTCCAGCGACGTCCTGGGCCTGGAGTGCAGCGGCGTGGTCAGCGAGGTCGGCGAGGGCGTCTCCGGCTGGAGGGTCGGCGACGAGGTGTGCGCGCTGCTCTCCGGCGGGGGCTACGCCGAGCGGGTCGCCGTCCCCGCCGGTCAGCTGCTGCCCCGCCCGGCCGGCGTCGAGCTGGCCACCGCCGCGGCCCTGCCCGAGGTGGTCTGCACCGTCTGGTCCAACGTGTTCATGCTCGCCGGGCTCAAGCGCGGCGACGCCTTCCTCGTGCACGGGGGCTCCAGCGGCATCGGCACCATGGCCATCCAGCTGGCCGCCCGCGTCGGCGCCCGGGTGTTCACCACCGCCGGCAGTGCCGCGAAGCTCGACGTCTGCCGCGAGCTGGGCGCCGAGGTCGGCATCAACTACCGCGACGAGGACTTCGTCGAGTGCGTGCTGGACGAGACCGAGGGGGTCGGCGTCGACGTCGTCCTCGACAACATGGGAGCCAAGTACCTGTCCCGCAACCTCGCCGCCCTGGCCACTGGCGGGCGGCTGGTCTGCATCGGCATGCAGGGCGGCACGAAGGCCGAGATCGACCTGGGCGCGCTCATGCGCAAGCGGGCCTCGGTGCACGCCACGACGCTGCGGGCGCGCCCGGCGACCGGTCCCGGCGGCAAGGCCGAGATCGTCGCCGCCGTCCGGCACGACGTCTGGCCGGACGTCGAGCGCGGCGTCGTCCGGCCGATCGTCGACCGCCGGCTGCCCATGGCCCGCGCCGCCGAGGCGCACCGGGTGGTCGACGCCAGCGAGCACATCGGCAAGGTGCTGCTGGTCAACGACGGCTGACCCGGGCCTGGTGGCCGGTCTCACCGCCCGGCTCCGCACCGTTCGTGCGACCCTGGGGATGGGTCCGCGACCGGACTCCCGGACGAGCACGCCGTACCCGGACAGCGACAAGACGGCGTCCAGGAGATCCCCGTGTACTGGCTCGTCCTCGTCCTGTCCGGCGTCCTCGAGGCCGTCTGGGCCACCGCGCTCGACCGCTCGCAGTGGTTCAGCCGCCCGCTGCCCACCGTCGTCTTCGCCGTGTCGCTGGCCGGCAGCATGGCCGGTCTCGCCTACGCGATGCGCGGTCTCCCCCTCGGCACGGCGTACGCCGTCTGGGTGGGCGTCGGCGTCGCCCTGACCGCGGGCTACGCCATGTGGTCCGGTCAGGAGCCGGTGTCGGCGGTCCGGGTCCTGCTGCTGGCGGGCCTGCTCGGCTGCGTCGTCGGGCTCAAGCTCACCCACTAGCCACCACTCACCAGCGGCGCCCGCACCAGCTCGGCCCCCCGGCCGTCGAGCAGGACCACGGCGGTGACCGTCTCGGCGTCGATGTCGGCCCAGCCGCGCCAGGTGCCGCCGCCATCGTCGTCGACACCCCACCGGCCGGCCGGGTGCACCTGGCCGGCCTCGTCGACCACCACGAGCCGGCACTCCCCCGCGGGTGCGAGGCCGTCGACGGCGATGTCGAGGACCGTGCCGCCACCGCCCTCCGTGGCGGTCACGGCGAACTCCACGCCACCGTTGGCGGCGGTGACCGTGGTGGCGTCCGTGCGCGGCCACGCCGCGATGGCCACCAGGACACCGCCCACCAGGAGCACCAGCAGCGCGGCGATGACCAGCAGCCGGCGGCGGGTCCAGCGCGGCCGGCGGGCGGCGGCGGAGACGCGGTCGAAGAGGTCCGGCGACGGCGCGACCGGAGGGGTGAGCAGGTCCTCCGGCTGCACCAGGGCCAGCAGGCCGGGCAGCTGCGCCAGCTCGGCCAGCTCGGCGTGGCAGTCGTCGCAGTGGCGCAGGTGTTCCTGGACCGCCCGCCGCTCCTCAGGCTCGAGCGCGCCGAGCAGGTAGGCCGCCAGGTCGGGCACCGCGGCACGGCACGTCACGTCGTCACCCCCCGTTCGGCGAGGGCCAGCTTGAGCGCCCGCAGCGCGTAGTAGCAGCGGGACTTGACCGTGCCGGGCGGGATGCCGAGGACGGCGGCCGCCTCGCTCACGGTGCGCCCGCGGTAGTAGGTCTCCACGATCACCGCCCGGTGCTCCGGCGACAGCGCGCCGAGCGCGTCGGTGACGACGATCCGGTCGAGGGCGCCGGCCAGGTCGTCGAGGGCCGGGACGGTGGCCAGCCCGGCGTCGGAGACCTCCGTCGGCCGGGCCCGGCGGGCGCGGTGGGCGTCGATGGCCAGGTGGTGGGCCACGGTGAACAGCCAGGGCCGCACCGGCGACGCCTCGGGGTCCAGCTCCTCGAGGTGCTTCCACGCCCGCACGAGGGTCTCCTGCACGACGTCCTCGGCCCGGTCGCGGTCGCCGCCGCACAGCCGCAGCGCGTACGCCAGCAGGGCCGGGGCGTGCGCGTCGTAGAGGGCCCGCAGCGTGCGCTCGCGGGTCTGCCCGCCCCGGGGCCGCATCAGCCGCTGCGGACCGGCCGGCGGCCGGTCCGCGGGTCGGCCCGCTGCCGCGGGCGGACGGCGGCGACGCAGACGAGCACCGCCGCGCCGACGGCCTCGACCCACACGCTCTGCCAGAACAGCGACGCCTCGGACGACTCGGAGAAGCCGAACAGCCCGACCCACACCGACAGCACGAGGCCACCGAGGGTGCCGAGCAGCAGGGCCGCCCCGAGCACGGCGACGAGGGGCAGCCAGTGCGCCGGCGCGACGAGGACGCCGATGCCGAGGAACGTCGCGGCGATCGACTGGAGCAGGAACAACGGCCCGATCCAGGGGATCGTGTCGTAGTCGGCGTCCCAGAGGTACAGGTGGATGCCGGCGCTGGCGCCGAGCAGCACGGCGCCGACGACCCGCCCGGCCGCCAGCAGCGGACCCGGGACCTCCGGACGCGGTCGACTCATGGCGCACTCCTCGGGGAGCGGGGCGTTCAGTGTGCGGGCAACGCGGCGGGTGCGGTCGTCGAGGTGATCGTGGTGCCGTCGGGGGACGACGGCTGGCCGGAGGCGGCCCCGCCCCCGTCGTCGTCGGAGCCGCGCCCGGCCAGCGCCGGCACGCCGACCGCGAGGACGGTGGAGAGGACCGGTGTCCTCCGCATGGGGAGCTCCCTCTGCCGGGCGGCCTCCTCGCGACGGGGCCGACACCAGGGAGCACGGATCCGCGGGGGGATCGGTTCAACCGGCCCGGCGGAGACGAGCTCAGCGGGGGCGGAGCCCGGCCACCGAGTCGACCAGGTAGCCGACCTCCTCGGCGGTGTTGTAGTGCATGAGGCCGAGCTGCACCGCCCCGCCCTCCTCGTTGACGCCGAGGGCGTCGAAGAGCTCGCGGGCGTAGAAGTCCCCGTCCCAGGCGCAGATCCCGCGGCGGGAGAGCTCCACGGCGACCTGGCGCGGCCGCATGCCGGCGACGGTGAACGACAACGTGGGCGTGGTCCGCGCGGGCGAGCCGAGCACCTGCACGTGGCGCATGGCGCGCAGGGCCTGGTCCAGCCACTCGAACAGGTCGCTCTCGTAGGCGGTCACCGCCGCCATCGACGTGCGCAGCCGGTCCCGCCGGGAGCCGGTGGCCTCCTCGCTCAGCCCGGCGAGGTGGTCGACGGCGGCGGCGACGCCGGCCAGCAGCTCGAAGGCCACCGTCCCGCTCTCGAACCGGTCGGGCACGCGGTCGGGCACCGGCAGCAGCTTCTCGGGGTGCAGGTCGGCCAGCAGGTCGGGGTCGGCGACCAGCGCGGCCACGTGCGGCCCGCACCACCGGTCCGCGGCGACGGCGAGGAAGTCGGCGCCGAGCGCGGTGACGTCGAGCAGGCCGTGCGGGGCGGCGTGCACACCGTCGACGAAGACCAGCGCGCCCACCTCGTGCGCCCGGCGGGCGATCGCCGGCACGTCCGGCCGGGTGCCCAGGGCGCTGCTGGCGGCGGTGACGGCCACGAGCCGGGTGCGCGGGGTGAGCAGCTCGTCGTACTGCCAGTCCGGCAGCTCGCCGGTCTCGATGTCCACCTCGGCCCACCGCACCAGCGCCCCCGACCGCTCGGCGAGCTGCACCCACGGGCGGATGTTGGCGTCGTGGTCGAGCCGGCTGACCACGACCTCGTCGCCCGGCCGCCAGGTCCGGGCCAGGGCGCGGGCCATCGTGTAGGTGAGCGAGGTGGTGTTCGCGCCGAGGACGACGCCGGTGGACACCCCACCCACGAGGTCGGCGACGGCGGCGCGGGCGCTGGCGACCAGGCCCTCCCCCCGGGCGGACGCCGGGAACACCCCGCCCCGGTCGGCCACCGGCACCCGCATCGCCTGGGCGACGGCCAGCACGACGCTCTCCGGCAGCAGCGCACCGGCCGGCCCGTCGGCGTGCACGAAGCCGTCGGAGAGACCGGGGAACAGGCCGCGGACGCGGGCGACGTCCAACCGCCCCTCCCCCGGTCCCATGGCCCTCGACCCTAGACGCTGGCCCTCGGCGCCCAGCGGGCCTCCGGGTGCCCGGCGGGCCCGCCCCGGAGCGGGGGAGGATGGAGGCATGACCGCATCGGGAAACGGCAGTGAACAGGCGCAGCAGGTGGTCGTCGTCGGCCCCGACGGCCGGCCGGTCGGCACGATGCCCCTGCCGCAGGCGCCCGGCGGCGACGGGGCGGACGGCGAGGGCACCATCGGCGACATGGTCGAGCAGCCGGCGAAGGTCATGCGGATCGGCACGATGATCAAGCAGCTGCTCGAGGAGGTCCGGGCCGCGCCGCTGGACGACGCCAGCCGCAACCGGTTGCGCGACATCCACGCCAAGTCGATCCGGGAGCTCGAGGAGGGCCTGGCACCGGAGCTCCGGGACGAGCTGGAGCGGATCACGCTCCCGTTCAGCGAGGGCGAGACGCCCTCGGACGCCGAGCTCCGGATCGCCCAGGCGCAGCTGGTGGGCTGGCTGGAGGGCGTCTTCCACGGCATCCAGACCGCGCTGTTCGCCCAGCAGATGGCCGCGCGGGCCCAGCTGGAGGAGATGCGCCGGCGCGCGCTGCCCGGCGGGCCGTCCAGCGCCGGGCCCCAGCAGCCCGACATCCGCCCAGGGGGAGGCCAGTACCTCTGACCGGGTGACGCCGTCCACCCGATCGGGTGACGGGGACGGTGCGGCCGGTTGGCCGGCCGTGTCCCCGATCACGGTCCGCGTCCGCGGCCGGACACGCCGGCCTGGACGAGACCGGAGCAACGGTGACCACAGAGCAGCACGCGGCGGGGGCGGCGACCCGGCAGGGCGGCACGACGAACGGCATGGGCGTCGGGGGGTTCGTGACGGGCCTGGTGGGGCTCGGGCTCTCCTGGGTGATCCCCCTCGCCGGGATCGTCCTGGGCGTGCTGGGCGTCGTCCTCGGCGGTGTCGGCGTCTCCCAGGGGCGCCGGCGGGGCGCGCCGACCGGTCTGGCGACCGCAGGCGTGGTGCTCGGGGCGCTGGCCATCGTGGCGGCGGTCGTCGTCGTCTGGGCGGTCACCGCGTCGCTCACCTGAGCCCGCCTCGACGAGGAATCGGATCCTCTGCCCGCGTCGGGGCAGCCGACACGCGGGCAGAGGATCCGATTCCTCAGGGGTGACGGGCCGTCACAGAGCCGACAGGAAGGCGGCGACCCCGTCGTCGTCGTTCGTGCCGGTCACGTCGGTCGCCGCGGCCAGCAGGTCGGGGTGGGCGTGCGCCATGGCCACCGCACGCCCGCCGGCCTCCCGCACCCAGTCGAAGGCGGCGATGTCGTTGGGCATGTCGCCGAACACGACGACGTCCTCGGGGCCGACGCCGTGCTCGGCCGCCACCTTCGCCAGGCCGGTGGCCTTGGTGACGCCCAGCGCGGAGATCTCGGCCAGGGCGTCGCTGGAGGAGTTGGTGACCGTCGCGCGGCCGGCCACCACCGACTCCACCAGCGCGACGAACTCGTCCCGCGGCATCGACTCGTGGCGCGCCAGGAGCTTGGCCACCGGCACGGAGACCAGCTCGTCCAGCGGCGCGACGGCCACGCCGGGGGCGTCGACGTCCCACCGGGGCTGGTACACCGGCTCGTGACGGAACTCCAGCCCGTACTCGACGGCGAACCAGGTGTCGGGCTGCTGCCGCCGCAGCTCGGCGGTGACCTCGCGCAGCACCTCGGGCTCCAGCGGGTCCTCGTCGACGATCTCGAACTCGGCGAGGTCCAGCAGCACCGCACCGTTGCAGCACACCGCGGTGCCGTGCCGCAGCACCTCCCGGATGCGCACCATCCAGCGCGGCGGCCGGCCGGTGGCCAGCACGACCGGCACGCCGTCGGCGCGCCAGCGCTCCAGCTCCGCGACCGTCGCCTCGCTCACCGTGTCGTCCCAGCGCAGCAGCGTGCCGTCCATGTCGCTGGCGATGAGCTTCGGCCGCCAGTCAGACACCGGGCTGCCTCCCGTCGACCGGCCGCCCCTCGAACAGCAGGGCCTCCAGGTAGCGGGCGACGCCGTCGGCGTCGTGGCCGCTGGTGACCAGCGGCGTCGCCGCCCGGACGTCGGGGTGGGCGTTGGCCACCGCGACCGCCCGCCCGCCGGCTGACCGCACCGCCGCCAGCATCGGCAGGTCGTTGGGCATGTCGCCGAACACCAGGACGTCGCCGAAGCCCACGCCGTACCGCTCGAGGGCGATCGCCAGCCCGGTGGCCTTGGTGATGCCCGGCGGCAGCACCTCGATGAAGCCGAGCCCGGCGTGCGTCACCTCGGCGTCGGCGGGGTCGACCACCTGGCGGGCGCGGGCGAGCAGCTCGTCCTGCCCGAGGGTGGACGAGCGCAGGAACACCTTGAGCACCGCCCCGGCGGGCAGCACCTGGTGCCGCGGCAGCAGGTGCGCGGGCTCCGGGTAGGGCCAGTCGAAGCCGTGCTGCACCCGCAGCGGGGAGTGCGCCTCGGCCTGCTCGGCGGCGTCCTCCACCGCGACGATCAGCTCGCCGGCGACCGCCTCGATCCGCTCGATCACCGCCGTCGCCTGCGCGCGAGGGAGGCCGACGGTGCGCAGCACCTCGTCGCGCTCGAGGTCGACGACGAAGCCGCCCTGGGCGAGGACGGCGATGCCGCGGCCGTCGAGGGCACCGCGCACGCTGTCCAGCAGGCGCGGGCCGCGGCCGGTCACCCCGACGACCGGGATCCCGGCGTCCCAGCAGGCGGTCAGCGCCGCCCGGGTGCGCGGGCTGACCTCGCCGTCGGAGGTCAGCAGCGTGCCGTCGAGGTCGCTGGCCACCAGCTTGGGCCGCCAGGTGCCGACGTCCCCCAGGTCGACGACGTCGTCCGAGCCGGGGTGGCCCCCGAACGCCGGCAGCACGGCCGGCGGGTCCGCGCTCATGCGACGGGCACCGGCGCCGCCAGCGTCATGCCGGGGGTGAGGGTCTCGTGGCCGCCGAGCCAGGGGCGCAGCGCGGCCGGCACGTGCACCGAGCCGTCGGAGCGCTGGTGCACCTCGAGCAGGCAGGCGATGGTGCGGGCGATCGCGCACAGGGTGCCGTTGAGCGTGGCCGCGGTCTGGTTCTTCCCGTCCGCGTCGCGGTACCGGATGTTCAGCCGCCGGGCCTGGAAGGTGGTGCAGTCCGAGGTGCTGGTGAGCTCGCGGTAGGTGCCCTGGCTGGGGAACCACGCCTCGATGTCGTACTTGCGGGCCGCGCTCGTGCCCAGGTCGCCGGCGGCGATGTCGACCACCCGGTAGGGCAGCTCGAGGGCCTGCAGGAACTCCTCCTCCCAGGCCAGCAGCCGCCGGTGCTCCTCGGCCGCCTCCTCGGGCCGGCAGAAGCTGAACATCTCGACCTTGTCGAACCAGTGCACGCGGATGATCCCGCGGGTGTCCTTGCCGTAGGAGCCGGCCTCGCGGCGGAAGCAGGACGACCAGCCGGCGTAGCGCCGCGGCCCACCGGCCAGGTCGAGCACCTCGTTGGCGTGCATCCCGGCCAGCGCGACCTCCGAGGTGCCGACCAGGTAGAGGTCGTCGCGCTCGACGCGGTAGACCTCCTCGTCGTGCTCGCCGAGGAAGCCGGTGCCCTCCATCGCCTCGGGCCGCACCAGCGCGGGGGCGATGACCGGGGTGAACCCGGCGGCGACGGCGCGGCTGATCGCCAGCTGGGCGAGCGCGAACTCCAGCAGCGCGCCGGGGCCGGTCAGGAAGTAGAAGCGGGCGCCGGAGACCTTGGCCCCGCGCTCCATGTCGATCGCGCCGAGCGCCTCGCCGATCTCCAGGTGATCGCGCACCGGGAAGTCGTAGGCGGGTACCTCGCCGACGGTGCGCATCGTCACCGCGTCGTCCTCACCGCCGGGCGGGACCTCGGGGTGCACGACGTTGGGGATCCGCAGGTGCGCCGCGCGCAGCCCGGCGTCGGCGGCGCGCAGCGCCTCCTCGGCCTCCCTGACCTGCGCGGCGAGGGCCTTGGCCCGCTCGAGGACGGCGGGCCGCTCCTCGGGCGTGGCCTTCTTCACCGCCTGCGAGGCGGCCTTCTGCTCCCCGCGGAGGTCGTCGGCCCGCTTGACCGCCTCCCGGCGGGCGACGTCGGCGGCGAGGAGGTCGTCGACCCGGGACTCGTCGGCCCCGCGGGCGCGCTGGCTGGCCGTGACGAGGTCGGGGTGCTCGCGCAGGAGTCGCAGGTCGATCACCCCCCGATGGTAGGTGGCGGCGCCGACCCGCCCCGCCGCGCGCGCAGGTGACTCCCCCCTCGTGGCGAGATCGCGCGACCTGGCCGCGGTGGGCCGGTGCGGGAGAATGGGGTCATGCGTTTCCTGGGCGGCACCCGGCCGGCGACCGAGCTCACCTACGCCGACGTCTTCATGGTGCCCAACCACTCCACCGTCGGATCACGGCTCGAGGTCGACCTGACCACGCCGGACGGGGTGGGCACGACCATCCCCGTCGTCGTGGCCAACATGACGGCGATCTCCGGCCGGCGGATGGCCGAGACCGTCGCCCGCCGTGGCGGCCTGGCGGTGCTGCCGCAGGACATCCCGGTGGACGTCGTCGGCGAGGTCGTCGCGTGGCTCAAGCAGCGGCACCCCGTCTACGACACCCCCATCACGCTGACGCCGACGTCCACCGTGGCCGAGGCGCTCTCGCTCATGTACAAGCGGGCGCACGGGGTGGTGGTGGTCGTGGAGGCCGGCCGCCCGGTCGGCATCGTCACCGACGGCGCCTGCCAGGGGGTGGACCGGTTCAGCCAGCTGGCGCAGGTGATGACCGAGCCGCTCACCGTCCCCGCCGGCACCGACCTGCCCAAGATCTTCGACGTCCTGTCCGACGAGCGGGTCAACGCCGCCCCCGTGGTCGAGGGCGACCAGCTGGTCGGCGTCGTCACCCGCAAGGGCGCGCTGCGCTCGGCGCTCTACCAGCCGGCGCTGGACGCGAGCGGCCGGCTGCTCACCTCCGCGGCGGTCGGCATCAACGGCGACGTGGCCGGCAAGGCGGCGGCGCTGCTGGCCTCCGGCGTCGACGTGCTCGTGGTGGACACCGCCCACGGGCACCAGGACAAGGCCGTCGAGGCGGTGCGGGCGACGCGGTCGGTGGCCGGCTCGGCGACGGTGGTCGCCGGCAACGTGGTCACCGCCGAGGGCACGCGGGACCTGATCGAGGCCGGCGCGGACGTCGTCAAGGTCGGCGTCGGGCCGGGCGCGATGTGCACCACGCGGATGATGACCGGCGTCGGCCGGCCGCAGTTCTCCGCCGTCGAGGAGTGCGCCGCCGCCGCCCGCGAGCTGGGCCGGCACGTCTGGGCCGACGGCGGCGTCCGGCACCCGCGCGACGTCGCGCTGGCGCTGGCCGCGGGCGCGGCCACCGTGATGGTCGGCTCCTGGTTCGCCGGCACCTACGAGAGCGCCGGCGACGTCCACGACGACGGCTCCGGCCGGCAGTACAAGGAGTCCTTCGGCATGGCGTCGGCCCGGGCGGTCAAGGCCCGGACGGCGACGCAGACCGGCTTCGAGCGGGCCCGCGCCGGGCTGTTCGAGGAGGGCATCTCGTCGTCGCGGATGTACCTCGACCCGGCCCGCCCCGGCGTCGAGGACCTGATCGACCAGATCGTCGCCGGGGTGCGCTCGTCGTGCACCTACGCCGGCGCCCGCACCGTCGACGAGCTGCACGAGCGGGCCGTCCTGGGGGTGCAGAGCGCGGCCGGCTACGAGGAGGGCCGGCCGCTGCCGACCAGCTGGTGAGGCCCCTCCCGCAGGAGGTCTTCGAGGCGCTGGTCTCCGATGCGCTCGACGCGGTGCCGGCCGAGCTCATGGCGCTGCTCGACAACGTCGTCGTCCTCGTCGAGGACCGCAACGAGGAGGACCCGGAGCTGCTGGGTCTCTACGAGGGCTACGCGCTGACCGAGCGCGGCTGGGAGTACGGCGGGGCGCTGCCCGACCGGATCATGATCTACCGCGAGGCGATCTGCGAGATGTGCTCGACCGCCGAGGAGGTCACCGAGGAGGTCACGATCACCGTCGTCCACGAGATCGCGCACCACTTCGGCATCGGCGAGGACCGCCTGCACGAGCTCGGCTGGGGCTGAACCCGGCGGTTTCCGCGGAAACCGCCGGGTTCGTGCCGGACTCTCCGCGCCGCAAGTCCGGGTCGGGGCGCCGCGTAACGTGAGCGGGCGTGGCGGAGGTGAAGGGCAGCGGGCTGCCGATCAAGATGCTCCACGACCGCATCCTGGTCGCGCTGCGCAGGGAGGACGGCGAGCGGCGGTCCATCGGCGGCATCCTGATCCCGGCGACCGCCCAGGTGGCCAAGCGGCTGGTGTGGGGCGAGGCGCGGGGCGTCGGCGCGAGCGTCCGCCAGGTGAAGGTCGGCGACCAGGTCCTGTTCTCCCCCGAGGACCAGCACGAGGTCGAGGTGCACGGCGAGGAGCTGATCATCCTGCGCGAGCGGGACGTGCACGCCGTCGCGGCCGAGCGGATCGAGGAGTCCACCGGCCTGTACCTCTGACACCGGTCAGTCCCCGGCCCGGGCGTGGCGGGTGATCACCTCGGTCATGTCCTCGAGGAACCGGCGGACGACGGCCAGCTCCTCGGCCGAGTAGGCGTCCATCGCGGCGACCAGGTCGCGGTTGAGCCCGCCGAAGAACTCCGCGCCCGCGGCCATCGCCGTGTCCGACATCTCCAGCACCACCCGGCGGCGGTCGTCGGAGCTGCGCACCCGCCGCACGTGGCCGACCCGCTCCAGCCGGTCGAGCAGCGCGGTCACCGACGCCGAGCTGAGCTCCACCGCCTGGCCGAGGGCGCCCGCGGTCAGGGCCTGCCCCCGGCGGGCCGCGTCCATGATCGTGACCAGGGCCCGGACGTCGGTCCGGCCGAGCCCGTGGATCCCGGCGAAGCGCTGGCCGACGGCGTCGAGCTCCACGGTCAGCCGGCGCAGCAGGAGGGCGATCGACTGACGCGCCGAGCCGGTGTCGTCGCCCATGCCGCCTCCCCGTTTGTCCGACCCGCACCACTCGCCTAATCTCTCGATCGTCGAGATTATCGCCGATCGAGAGACGATGTCATGTCCCGGCTGCGCTGGCTCCTCTCCGCCCTCGTCCTGCTCGTCTGGCTCGGCGGCGCGGGTCCGCTGTCCGTCCTCGGCGGGCAGCTGACCTCGCTGCAGGAGAACGACACCGCCGCCTTCCTGCCCGACAGCGCGGAGTCCACCCGCGTGGCGGAGCTCCAGCGGGAGTTCGCGCCGACCCAGGCGATCCCGGCCATCCTGCTGTGGGAGAGCGCCGGCGGCCCGCTGGACCCGGCCGCGCTGGCAACGGTCGCCGAGCGGGTCGAGGCGGCGACCGGCGTGGCCGAGGACGCCGACGCCCTGGCCGGGCAGCCCTCACCACCCATCCCGTCGGAGGACGGGGAGGCGGTGCAGGTCGTCCTGCCGCTCACCCCGGACCTCGGCGACGAGCTCGTGACCGTCGTCGGCGACCTGCGCGAGGTCATCGCCGTCGACGGCACCGACTCCTTCGTCACCGGCCCGGGCGGCATCTTCGCCGACTTCGCCAACGGGTTCGCCGGGATCGACGGGCTGCTGCTGGCGGCCGCGTTCGGCGTCGTCCTGCTCATCCTGCTCGTCGTCTACCGCAGCCCCCTGCTGCCGTTCCTCGTCATCGGGACGGCGGGGCTGGCGCTGACCGCGGCCAACGCGGTCGCCTACCTGCTGGCCGACGCCGGCGCCATCACCGTCAACGGCCAGAGCCAGGGCATCGCGGCGATCCTGGTGGTCGGCGCGGCCACCGACTACGGCCTGCTGCTGGTCGCCCGCTTCCGCGAGGAGCTGCGGCACGAGCGGTCGAAGTACACCGCCATGCGCACCGCGCTGCGCCGGTCGTGGGAGCCGATCGTGGCCTCCGGGGCCACCGTCGTCCTCGGGGTGCTGTGCCTGCTCTTCTCCGACCTCGCGTCCAACCGCGGCCTCGGGCCGATCTCGGCGGTGAGCGTCACCCTGGCGGTCGTCGCCGCGCTGACCTTCCTGCCCGCGGCGCTGGTGCTGCTCGGACGGGCCGCCTTCTGGCCGTTCCGCCCGCAGTTCGGCGTGGACGCGCTAGAGGGCCGCGGCTGGCAGCGGGTGGCCGCCCTGGTCGGCCGGCGGCCGCGCCGGGTGCTCGCGATCAGCACGCTGGCGCTGGTCGCGGCGGCGGTGTTCGCCCCGACCTACGACGCCTCGGGCATCACCTTCTCCGACGCCATCCGGGGCGAGTCGAACGGCGTCGACGGCCAGGAGGCGCTGGCCCGCCACTTCGACGCCGGCTCCGGCAGCCCCACCGTGATCGTCACGCCCGAGGCGAGCTGGCCGCAGGTCGCCGAGGCGGCCGCGGCCACCGACGGCGTGGCCGCCGTCGTGCCGTTCACCGGGGCCGGCGGGCCGCCCCAGCCGGGCGCGCCGCCCGTGGTCGTGGACGGGCTGGTCCGGCTCGACGCCACCCTCGCCGTCGCGGCCGACAGCGTCGAGGCGATCGACGTCGTCCAGGAGCTGCGCACGACCCTCGACGCGGCCGACACCGCGGCGCTGGTCGGCGGCGACACGGCCAGCAACCTCGACGCCCGGGAGACCGCGGCCCGGGACCTGCGGGTCATCGTGCCGAGCGTGCTCGCCGTCATCACCGTCGTCCTGGCGCTGCTGCTGCGGGCGCTGGTCGCCCCGCTGCTGCTCATGGCGACGGTGGTCCTCAGCGTGGCGGCGACCGTGGGCGTGGCCGCGCTGCTGTTCGACAGCGTGTTCGGCTTCCCCGGCAGCGACCCCGGCATCCTGCTCATCGGGTTCGTGTTCCTCGTCGCCCTGGGGATCGACTACAACATCTTCCTCATGACCCGGGCCCGGGAGGAGTCGCTCCGGCACGGCACCCGGGACGGCGTGCTGCGGGCCCTCGCGGTCACCGGCGGGGTCATCACCAGCGCCGGGATGGTGCTCGCCGCGACGTTCGGCGCGCTGTCGGTGCTGCCGCTGCTGTTCCTGACCCAGCTGGCGTTCCTGGTCGGCTTCGGCGTCCTGCTCGACACCTTCGTCGTCCGGTCGCTGGTGGTCCCCTCCGCGGTGCACGTGCTGGGCGACCGCACCTGGTGGCCGAGCCGGCTCGCGAGGGCCCCCAGCCGAGTTGATCATCGTGAGGTGGCGGCCGGACACGCAGGCGAGGGCAGCCACCCGACGATGGTCACCTAGCGGCAGGCTGGACGAGTGGAGTCGCTGCGCATCGCGGTCCTGGGTCCCGGCGGGGTCGGCGGCCTGCTCGGCACGCTGCTGGTCCGGCAGGGGCACGCGGTCACCTGCGTGGCCCGGCCGGAGACCGCCGCCACCATCGAGCGGCACGGACTTCGGCTGGTCAGCGACCGGTACGGCGAGCTGACCGCGCCGGCGCACGGGGCCGAGCGGCTGACCGAGCCGGTCGACGTCTGCCTGGTCACGCCCAAGGCGACCCAGCTGGCGGCCGCGCTGGACCGCCTGCCCCCGGACGTGGTGGGGACGGCGCTGCTCGTGCCCCTGCTCAACGGGCTGGAGCACATGGCCCTGCTGCGCGAGCGCTACCCCGCCGGCCGCGTCGTCGCCGGCGCGATCCGCGTGGTGGCCAGCCGGACGGCGCCGGGCGTGGTGCGGCACGAGGGGTCGCTCGCCGCCGTCCAGCTCACCCCGGGCGCGGAGGTGCTGGCCGACGCGCTCACCGGGGCCGGGCTCGACGTCACCGTCCGCCCCGACGAGGCCGGCCTGCTGTGGGACAAGCTGTCCTTCCTCGCCCCGGTCGCGCTGCTCACCACCGCCCTCGGCGCGCCGCTGGGCGCCGTCCGGGAGCAGCGCGGCGACGACCTCCGGGCCCTGGTCGAGGAGGTCGCGTCGGTGGCACGGGCCGACGGCGCCGAGGCGGACGCCGCCGCCACCCTGGCGTTCATGGCGACGGTGCCCGCCGGCATGACCTCGTCGATGCAGCGCGACGCGGCCGCGGGCACCGAGACCGAGCTGGAGGCGATCGGCGGCGCGGTGCTGCGGGCCGCCGAACGGCACGGCCTCGACGTCCCGGTGACCCGGCGGATCGTGACGGAGCTGCGCTCCCGGCTGTCGCCACCTCCCCGTTGATCATGGGCTCGTTGCCGGGAACTCGCGCGGACCCGCCGCGCGCAGCCGCCACGTCCCCATGATCAACGGCGGCGGGGGCACCTGACCGCCTGACACTCAGGCGCGGCCCTCGCGCACCCGTCGCAGCCAGTCGCCGGCCTCGGCGAACGCGGGGTCGGTCGCCGTCGCGGGCACCGGCTTGCTCTCCCGGCCGTCGGCCCGCGGATAGGAGCCGAGGAAGCGGACGTCGTCGCAGACCCGGTGCAGCGCGGCCAGCGCCTCGCCCACCCGGGCGTCGGCGGCGTGGCCCTCGCAGTCCAGGGCGAAGGAGTAGACGCCGAGCCGCTCGCGGGTCGGCCGGGACTCGATGCGGGTCAGGCTGATCCCGCGGACGGCGAACTCCTGCAGCAGTTCCAGGAGCGCGCCGGTCCGGTCGCTGACCACCGCGACCAGCGAGGTCTTGTCGTCACCGGTCGGCTCGGGCAGCGGCCCGGGCGGGCTGACCAGGACGAACCGGGTCTCCGCGCCCGGGTGGTCGGCGATGTCCTCGACGAGCGCCGCCAGTCCGTACCGCTCGGCGGCGATCGGGGCGCAGACCGCGGCGTCGAGACCGCCCTCGGCCACCTGCCGGGCGGCCTCCGCGGTGGACGTCGCCGGGAGCGGGGGGACGCCGGGCAGCAGCCCGGCCAGCCGGCGGGCGGTCTGGGCGAGGGCGTGCGGGTGGCTCCCGACCGACCGGACGTCGGGCAGCGCGGTGCCCGGCCGGACGGCGAGCACGAACGCCACCGGCATGAAGACCTCGCGACGGATGAGCAGCGGGTCACCGTCGGCCAGCCCGTCCATGGTCGCGGGCACGGAGCCCTCGACCGAGTTCTCCAGGGGCACGAGGGCGGCGTCGGCGTCCCCGGAGCGGACGGCGGCCAGCGCGGCGGCGACGCTCGGCGCCGGCTGCCGGGAGTCCCCCGAGGGGGCGACGAGCCGGTTCAGGGCCGCTTCGGCGAAGGTACCCTCGGGCCCGAGATAGGCGAACCGCGTCGGGGGCTTCGCAGGCATTCGACGAGGGTATGCGGTCGGGTCGGAGCGGGACGCTCCCCCCGGGGAGCTGCCCATCCCGGGCCGGACGGGCCGGGACCACCGCCGTTGGAGGGATGCGTGACCCCGGGCCCGGACCGCACCCGCGACGACGACCTCGACGAGGCGCTCTGGCGGCTCCTGGCGGCCAGCGACCGGGACGACCCGACGGCCTTCACCACCGAGCACGACCGGGCCGAGGCCGCACTCGCCGCCTCTCCCGATCCGCACTGGACCGCCTGGCGGCACGCGCTGGCCGCCCGCCGCGGGCTGGTCGACGGCGACCGGGAGGCCACCGCGGAGGCGGTGGCCGGCGCGCGGGAGGCCCTCGGCCGCTGCCGGCCCGGCCCGCGGACCGCGCTGACCCTGGCCTACCTCGCCCACGTCGAGGTCACCGCCGACCACTTCGACGCCGCGATGCTGCTGGCCATCGACGCCAGCCTGCTCACCGAGCTGCCCACCGCGGACGGGCCGTCGCGGGAGCTGCACCAGGCCCACCTCTGGCTGTCGCTGACCCTCGCCGCGCTCGACCTCGAGGAACTGGCGGTCGCGCAGGCGCTGCAGGGGAACCGGGTCGCGGCCCGGCTGCCCGGCCTGGCGGAGCAGTGGCGGCTGCTCCAGCTGTGCGCCCAGCAGCACGCCGAGCTGGCCCAGACGCTGGCCCGACGCGGATCGGCCGAGCGCGCCCACGAGCTGGCCGCGGCCGCGATCGAGTCCGCCGAGGCCGCCCGGGAGCTGGGCTGGGAGCCCGAGCCGAGCGAGCAGGACCTGCTCGACGTCGTCCAGGCCTGGGCGATGTCCTGCCACGGCGACCTGGACGACGCCCTCGGGCCGATGCGCCGGGCGCACCGGCGGATCCACCGCGACGGCGGCATGTGGCTGCGCGGGTACGCCGACCTGGTGCTGGCCCGGCTGCTCACCCGGCTGGCGCAGGTGGAGGCCGGCGGCGGGCACGACCAGGAGGCCACCGACCTCATGGTGGACGCCGCGGGGGCCTTCGCCGCCACCGGCGACCGGCGGCGCTACCGGCAGTGCCTGCTGGAGCTCGGCCAGAGCACCGCGGCGATGGGGCGCCCCGCCGAGGCCCTGCACTGGCTGGAGGCCTACCGCACCGACACCGGGCGGGCGCACGCCCGCGGCCGGGAGCTGTGGGCGGAGATGTTCATCCGGCGCAGCCGGCTGCGGGAGGCGGAGCGGCAGGCCGCCGTCCTCCGCCGGCACGCGATGGAGGACTCCCTCACCGGCCTGGGCAACCGGCGCAGCGCCGAGCGGCGGCTGGGCAGCATGCGGCTGGGCGAGGAGCCGGTGTCGCTGGCCGTCGTCGACATCGACCGGTTCAAGGAGGTCAACGACGACACGTCGCACTCGCACGGCGACGAGGTGCTGCGCCGGGTCGCCGGCCTGCTGATCGAGCACAGCCGGACCGGCGACGAGGTGTACCGGTGGGCCGGGGACGAGTTCCTCGTCGTCCTCCCGACGGCCACCGAGCAGCAGGCGCTGGCCGCCATGGAGCGGCTGCGCGCCGCCGTGGCCGACGCCGACTGGGGCGACCTGCACCTGCCCGAGTCGGTCACCGTGAGCATCGGGGTGGCCACCGCACCGGCGACCGCCGAGCCGGACGGCTGGCGCTCGCTGTTCGACACCGCCGACCTGTACCTGTTCTCCGCCAAGCGGGGCGGCCGCAACCGGGTCCGCGCGCCCGGCGGCGAGGGCGCGAGCGAGTCGTCCGCGAAGGGAGCGGCGCCGTGATGCGGCCGGCCGGATGGGACGGCTGTGACGAAACGGACGACCCCGATCACACCCTGCGGCGCGCCTCCGGTCCGGTGCTCGACACCGACCAGGACGCCGTGCACAGTGCGCTCGTGCCACCCGGAGCCCTGCACCAACGGGTGACCTCTGCTCTGGCCAACTGGCAGCTCGACGACGCCGAGGAACTGCTCGCCGACGTCGAGAACGACCCCTCGCCCTACGCTCGGCCCGCCGGCACCGGCGAGGACGCTCCCGCGGGCCTCGGCCGGGCCTGGGCCGACACGCTGCGCGCCGAGCTGCTGGTGCGCCGGCTGCGCAAGGCCGGCTTCACCCTGGTCGGCGACCCGGTGGAACCCCCGCACGGCACCGGCTCCCCGCCGGCCCTCGACCTGCACGCCGGGGTCGCCGGGCTCCTCGACGGCTCGGTACCCGGAGCCGAGGACGGCGACCCGCGCTCGGAGTCTGCCTCGCGAGCGGCGCTGGCGATCGCGCTGGTGCGCTCGGCCAAGGCCGCCTTCGACGCCACCGACGACGACCTGCAGCGCGCCGCGGGCCTGGCCCGCCACGCCCGCATCGAGCTGCTCTCCCGCCGCATCGACGCCGCGATGGACGAGGCGGTCGAGGCGGCCAGCCTGCTCGACCCGGGGCTGCCGCCGTCGACGCTGCTGGTCGACACCCTCGGCACGCTCGCCGGCGTGCTCGCCGACCTCGAGCTCATGCCGCTGGCGCTGGACTACCAGCGCCGCGCCCACGAGACCGCCGTGGCCGCCGCCGCGACCCCCGGTGCCCTGACCGACGAGGACGAGGCCCCCGACCTGATCGTCGCCGGCACGGCGACCCACCTCGGTGAGCTGTGCGCCGAGCTGGGTGAGGGGCTGCTCGACGACGGCGTCCCGGAGTCGGCGCTGCCGCACTTCGCCGAGGCCCGCCAGCTGGCCGAGCACGCGCTGGCCCTGCTCTCCCCGGAGGCCCCCACGGCCGTCGTGGCCGCCCAGGTGGTGCACGGGTGGGCGCTCGTGGGGCTGGGCCAGCACACCGCGGCCGCCGGGCCGCTGCGCGCCGCCGTCCGGGTCACCTCGGAGTCCGGCGACGGGATGCTGCTCGCCGCCGCGCTGCTGGCCCTCGGCCGCGCGCTGCGCCGCCAGGGCGACGGCCGTGGCGCCGACGAGCAGCTGGCCACCGCCCTGGCGGTCGCCACCGAGCACGGCCTGCCCCGGTTGCGCCGCGCCGCGCTGCGCGAGCTGTGCACCCTGCACTCGGAGCTGGACGACGCCGGCCGGGCGCTCCCCTACCTGCAGGCCTACCTCGCCGACGAGCTCGACCGCGTCGACGAGCGGCGCACCCGCTGGGTGGAGCTGTTCGGCCGGCGCAAGAGCCTGCTGGAGACCGAGCGCGCCGCCGGCCAGCTGCGCCGGCAGGCCTACGAGGACCCGCTCACCCACCTGCCCAACCGGCGCTACGCGGAGGCGCGGCTGGACGGGCTGCTCTCCTCCGGCGCGGCGCCCGCGCTGGCGGTGGTCGACGTCGACCGCTTCAAGGAGGTCAACGACACCGCCGGGCACCCCACCGGCGACGCCGTCCTGCGCACGGTCGCCGAGCTGCTCATCGCCGGGGTCCGCGACACCGACGAGGTGTGCCGCTGGGCCGGCGACGAGTTCGTCATCCTGCTGCCCGACACCACCGCCGAGCAGGCCGAGCGGGCGCTGGAGCGCACCCGGCGCGCGGTCGCCGAGCACGACTGGGCCGGGCTCGGGGTCGACCTGCCCGTGACGATCAGCGTGGGCATCGCCTCGGCCACCCGGGGCGACGACCGGCGCACCCTGTTCGCCGCCGCGGACGGGGTGCTCTACGACGCCAAGCGCAGCGGCCGCAACCGCGTCGTCCGGCTGTCGGCGGTCACCCAGACCCGCGCCGGGAGCAGCCCGCTGGACGCGCTGTTCGGCCCGCCGAAGCGGCCTGCGACGGCTGTGACGGACGGGTCCGGTGGGGACGACACGGGTGCCGTCGCGTCCCGGGACGGCGCCGTCGTCGCCCCTAGGGTCGTTGCCGTGCAGCCTTCCCCGCTGGACGACCCGGCCGGCGACCCCGGCGGTTTCGCTCCCCTCCTCGTCGAGCCCGCCGACCCGCCGCTCGGGCTGGGCAGCCCGGCCGAGCCCGCCCTCGGTCCGGTGCCGGCCGCCGCCGTCGCGGCCTCGGTCCCGGCCTCGGTCCCGGCCGAGCCCGCTGCGCCCGCCGCGGTGCGCCCGCCGGCCCCGGCCGAGCCCGACGTCATCTGGGCCACCGGCCGCAGCACCGAGCAGGTGCTGACGCTGGTCCGCGCGGCGCGCCGGGAGTTCCCCGACCGGCCCGCCGTGGTGGTGCGCGCCACCGCCGAGACCCTCGTCGCACTGGCCAGCGAGCACGACGCCTACACGACCGTGGACGCCGCGGCGATGTCGGCGGCCGTCGGCCCGCTGCCCGATCCGGCCGGCCGGATCGGCGTGCTCTGCGGCGCCGGCGGCGACCTGCCGGTGGCCGCCGAGGCCGCGTTCGCCGCGCGGGTCACCGGCACCGAGGTTGTGCGGGTCGACGACGTCGGTGGCAGCCGGATCCGCCCGCTGCTGACCGACCGCTCTCTGCTGGACGACGTCGACTGCCTGGTCGTCGTCGCCGGGCTGGACGCCTCGCTGGCCGGGCTGGTCGGCGCGATGACCGACGTCCCGATCGTCGCCGTCCCCACCTCGACCGGGCAGCCCGGCTCGTTCGGCGGCTTCAGCGCGCTGCTGACGATGCTCAACTCGGCGTCGCCGGGGGTCGTGGTCAGCAACATCGACAACGGCCACGCCGCCGGGGTGTTCGCCGCCCGCATCGCCCGGAGAACCCGCCGCTGAGCCCCGTCCCCGGTTGATCGTCGCCGCGTGCGTGGGCGCTACGGCGGGTCGGGCAGCCACCCGCCGATGATCAACCCGGGCGGGACGCGGGGCATGATCCCCGGGTGACCACCATCGGCTGGCTGGACCTGGCGGCGGGGGCCAGCGGGGACCTGCTGCTCGGCGCGCTGGTGGACGCCGGGGTGCCGCTGGAGGTGCCCGCGGCCGCCGTGGCCGCCCTGCCGGTCGAGCCCGTCGAGCTGACGACCGAGCAGGTCAGCCGGCACGGCCTGGGCGCCACCCGCGTGCACGTGCACGCGCCCCCGTCGACCGAGCACCGCACCTGGGCCGACGTGCGCACCCTGCTCGCCGGTGCGGACCTGGCGCCGGCGGTGCGGGACGGCGCGCTCGCCGTCTTCGAGCGGCTGGCCCGCGCCGAGGGCCGGGTGCACCGCGTTCCGCCGGAGGAGGTGCACTTCCACGAGGTCGGTGCGCTGGACGCGCTCGCCGACGTGGTCGGGGTGGTGGCCGCGTTCGAGCACCTCGGCCTGGACCGGCTCGCCGCCTCCCCGGTCGCGCTGGGCAGCGGCTCGGCGCGCAGCGCGCACGGCGTGGTGCCCGTCCCCGCGCCCGCGGTGCTCGAACTGCTCGCCGGGGTGCCGGTGCACGCCGGCCCGGTGCCGGCGGAGGCGTGCACGCCCACCGGCGCAGCGCTGCTGGCCGCCCGCGTCGACGAGTGGACGACGCTCCCGCCGATGCGGGTGAGCCGGGTCGGCGTCGGCGCCGGCGCGCGGGACCCGGAGCAGTTGCCCAACGTCGTCCGCCTGGTGCTGGGCGAGCCGGCCCAGCCCGCGCCCGCGTCGCAGGTCGTGCTGGAGGCCAACGTCGACGACCTCGACCCGCGGCTGTGGCCCGGCGTCATCGAGGCGCTGCTGGCCGCCGGCGCCGCGGACGCCTGGCTGACCCCGATCCTCATGAAGAAGGGCCGCCCCGCGCACACGGTGTCGGCGCTGTGCCCGCCGGGCACCGCGGCCGCGGTGCAGGCGGCGGTGTTCGCGACGACGTCGACGATCGGGCTGCGCGTGACGCCGGTGGGCAAGGTGGCGCTGGAGCGGACCAGCGCGGTGGTGGCGGTGCTCGACGGCACGGTCGGGGTGAAGCTCGCGGTCGCCGACGGGCGGCTGGTCAACGTGAGCGTGGAGTACGAGGACGTGGCCGCCCTCGCCCGCGACCGGGGGCTGCCGGTCAAGGAGGTGCTGCGGGCGGCCACCGCCGCCGCGGAGGCGGCCTACCCGTCGGTCTGAGCCGGCAGGCGGCTGCGCAGGCCCGCCGCCACCACCGGGACGACGGCCAGGACGACGACCGCGATCCCGCTCAGCCCGCCGACCGCCCACGCGGCGAACACCGGCAGCGACGCCAGCTCCACGCCCAGCCCCGCGACCGAGGTCACCGTCGCCCGGTGCGGTCCGGTGATCCGGTGCTGCAGCCGGGCCTCGCCGACCACGAGCACCGCGATGTAGAGGCCGTAGGCGACGCTCAGCGCGAGCAGCGCCGCCGGCCGGGCCCAGACCGCCGCCACGAACAGGAGCAGCCCGGCGACCACCAGCAGCGCGGGGAGCGCGCGATCGGGCAGCCGCTCGGCCCGGCCGGCCAGCGCCCCGCCGAGCGCCCCGGCCAGCGCGGTGGCCAGCACCGCGAACGGGACGGCGGCCGTGGGGACGCCCCAGTCGGCGGCGAGCACCGGGAAGTACTCCTCGACCGCGTCCAGACCGCCGAGCAGCGCGACGGCGAGCACGGTCAGCCGCAGGCCCGGACGGCGCAGCGCCTCGGTGACCCCCTGCCGCAGCGGGACGTCGTCCTCGCCGTCGTCCGCCGCGACGTGCCGGGCCTCCGGGAACCGCAGGGCGAGCGCGGCGGCGGCCAGGCACACGCCCACGCTGGCCCAGCCGACCGCCGCGTACCCGCCGACGGCGAACAGCGCGCTGGCCGCGATCGCGGTCGGCAGCTGGACCAGCAGCTCGGCGGCGGTCATCCAGCCGTTGACGCGGGCGTAGGTCGCCTCCGCGCCCACCGCGGCCAGGCCGTCGTACACCAGCGCCTCGGCCGCGCCCGAGACGAGGGAGGAGGCCACGCCCCAGACGACGAAGCCGACGGCGAAGCTCCACACCGCGGGGGCCGCCGTCCACACGACGAAGCCCGCCGCCTGCAGCGCGCCACCGAGCACCACGACGCCGCGCCGGGACCAGCGGTCGGCCAGGATGCCGGCGGGCACCTCGGTGAGCAGGCCGGTCACCGACCACACCGCGAACAGCAGCGAGATCTGGGCGCCGGACAGGCCGGTGTCGAGGAAGAGCAGCGCGTAGAGCGGGTAGTAGGGCACCAGCTCCGACAGCGCGGCCCAGCCGACCGCCAGCCGGGTCAGGGACCGGGCCGCGGGCGGCGAGCTGTTCGGGGACGGGCGTCAACGGAACGGCATGGCCGGACGGTAGCGAGCGCGCCCTCCCGGCGCACCCGGATTCCGCCCGGCTACCGTGGGAGCCGAGAACTGCGCACCCGCCCGGCGGTGCCGAGCGGAAGAGAGTGCCCGTGCTGTCCCTGACGGTCGTCGCGACCGCGTTCGCCCTCGTGCTGCCGGTCGAGCTGCCCGACAAGACCCTCTTCGCCAGCCTGGTCCTCGCCACCCGGTTCGCCCCGCTGCCGGTCTTCGTCGGCGTCGGGACGGCGTTCGGCCTGCAGGTGGCGATCGCGGTCACCGCCGGCAGCCTGCTCTCGCTGCTGCCGGAGGCGCTGGTCAGCGGCGTCGTGGCCGTGCTCTTCCTCGTGGGTGCGGTGCTGCTGTGGCGCAGCGCGTCCAGCGGCCCCGAGGACGCCGGGGAGGCCGCCGCGGCCCGCGAGCAGACCTCGTTCCTGCGGGCGGCCGCGATCAGCTTCGGCGTCCTGTTCGCCGCTGAGTGGGGGGACCTCTCGCAGCTGGCCACCGCCGGCCTGGCCGCCCGGCTCGACGACCCGTTCTCGGTCTTCGCCGGCGCCTGGGCGGCCCTGCTGACCGTGTCGGCGCTCGCGGTCTTCCTCGGCGCGAAGCTGGCCGACCGGCTGCCGGTGGCGCTGATCAGGCGGCTGGCCGCGCTCCTGTTCCTCGTGTTCGCCGTCGTGGCGGTCGTCGAGACCGTGCGTACGCTGAGCGGCTGACCCCTCCGGGGGACACCGGGGACCGCTGCCTCAACCGGTGACCCGGGGACGTCGTTGCGGTGCCGGACGGCCAGTTCGGCCGGCGAGTCAGGAGGACGCGGGAACCGTGGCACGCGGGGAGCTCGACGAGCGCCGGACCGCGCTGTTGCACGAGTTCGACGTCCTCGGCGTGCGCAGCGACCCCGAGATCGACGGCGTCGTCCGGGTCGCCGCCGCGCTCACCGGGATGCCGTACGCCGCCGTCGACCTGCTGGGCGACGAGGTCCACCCGCTGTCCCCGCACGGGGTCGTCGACCCCCTGTCGCCCCCCGAGGCCCCGCTCAGCGCGATCGTCGCCGCGTGGGACCCGGGCGTGCACGCCATCGCCGACCTGTCCCGCGATCCGCGCTTCGCCGCCAACCCGTGGGTCGACGGCCGCCTGGGCCGGCTGCGCGCCTACGCCGGCGCCCACCTGGTGGTCGACGGCACCACGGTCGGGACGCTGTCGGTGCTCGACGACCGGCCGCACGAGCTGGACCAGGACACCTGCGACCGGCTGGCCGACCTGGCCGGGGTCGTCGTCGGCGTCTTCGAGCGGCGGCGGGCGCACCTCCAGCTGGCCGACACGGCCGCCGCCGAGGTCGTGGCCCGGCGCGAGGCCGAGGCGGCGCACGCCGAACTGGCCCACTCCGAGGCCTTCACCCGCGCCCTGCTCGAGGCCCTGCCGGTCGGGGTGGTCGCCGCCGACGCACACGGCCGGGTCAGCCTGTTCAACGGGGTGAGCCGGGACTGGCACGGGGTGGACGCCCGGCCGGAGGTCGAGCCGGGCGACCTGGCGTCGGTCTTCTCCCTGACCGACCCGGACGGCCGGACGCTCGAGCCGCACGAGGTGCCGCTCACCCGCGCCTACCGCGAGGGCCGGATCACCGACGTCGAGATCCGGATCTCCCCGGCGGGTGGTCCCAGCCGGCTGGTCCGCAGCTCCGGGTGCCAGGTGCGCGGTGCGGACGGCGAGCTGCTCGGCGCGGTCGTCGCCCTGGCCGACGTCACCGCCCAGCGCGAGCTCGAGGAACGGCTGCGCGCCGCCGCTCTGCACGACCCCCTCACCGGGCTGCCCAACCGCAGCCTGCTGATCGACCGGCTCGAGCAGTTCCTGCGGGCCGGTCGGCGCACCCGGGACTCCCTCGCCGTCCTGTTCTGCGACCTCGACGGCTTCAAGCCGGTCAACGACGCCGCCGGGCACGCCGTCGGCGACGAGGTGCTCGTGCAGGCCGTCCGGCGGCTGCAGGCCGCGGTGCGCCCCGGGGACACCGTCGCGCGGATCGGCGGCGACGAGTTCGTGGTGCTCTGCCCGGGGGTCGCGGCCGAGCCGGACGCCCAGGCCGTCGCCGACCGGGTGACCGAGGCGTTCGGCTCACCGCTCGTCGACGGGAGCGGCACCCCGCACCGGGTCGGCGTCAGCGTCGGCGTCGCGCTCTGTTCTCCCGACGACACCCCGGACACCGTCCTGGCCGCGGCCGACGCCGCGATGTACCGGGTCAAGGGCCGCCGGCGGCTGGCCCGGCGCGCTCACCTGGCGGCGGCGGGTCCAGCAGCGCCAGCCGGCTGACCAGCGCGCGCACCTGGCCGTCGAGGTCGGGCGACGCCGCCCCCGTGGCCCGCAGCGTCACCACCCCGTGCAGCGCCGTCCAGACGAGGACGGCGTCCCCGTGGGCGTCCCGGCCGGCCGAGCGCCC
This sequence comes from Geodermatophilus sp. CPCC 205761, assembly GCF_051383655.1. NCBI lineage: Bacteria > Bacillati > Actinomycetota > Actinomycetes > Geodermatophilales > Geodermatophilaceae > Geodermatophilus > Geodermatophilus sp. CPCC 205761. The sequence continues at coordinate 46,040 of NZ_JALPKQ010000005.1, read as the reverse complement.
GGCCTCCTGGCAGGCGGCGACGGCGGCGACGAGGACGTCGAAGGCCCCCTGCCCGCCGGGGACCTGCCGCCGCTGGAACATCGCGCGGTACCGCGCGGGGGCGGCCAGGCCGGCCCGCACGTAGGCGCGGCACCCGGCCACCAGCCGCTCGACCGGGTCGTCGACGCCGGCGACCGCCTCGGCGATCGCACCCCGCAGGGCCAGGAAGCCCTCCTCGAGGACGGCGTCGAGCAGCGCCGCCAGGTCGGCGAAGTGGCCGTACACGGCGGGGGCGGTGACCCCCGCCTCGCGCGCGACCGCCCGCAGCGTGACCGACTCGACCGAGCCGGTCCGCTCCAGCAGGTGGGCGGCGGCGGCGACCAGGTCGGTGCGGAGACGTCCGGCGGTCCGAGGGGGCACGACCACACTTTACATGCGTTTAGGTCTCGGTCTATCGTGGCTTTACAGTCGTTTAGTCCCCTCGGAGGTCACCGTGCCCGTCATCCCCGACCTGCCCTGGACCGCTCCCCGGACCGGTCCCGGCCCGGGCGTCGTCGTCGTCACTCGCCTGCAGCTGCGCCGGCTGCGGGACGTGCCCGCCTTCCTCCGCGCCTCGCTGGCCATCCGCCGGCAGGTCGGGGACTCGCCCGGCGCGCGGTCGCTGGTGCTGCGCGCGCAGCCGCTGGCCCGCACCTTCACGACGGTCTCGTGGTGGGACGACGCGGCCGCCGTCGCCGCCTTCGCCCGCGCCGAGCCGCACCGCGGCGCGATGCGGCGCTGGCACCCGCGGCTCGAGGACTTCGCCAACACGACGCACGCGGGCACCGAGGGCGTCGTCCCGACGGTGGACCGGCCGACCGGCCAGGCGGTGTGACCGGCCTCAGCGCAGCGTCGGGATCCAGTCGGCCAGCGCCCGGCCCATCTCGTGCGGCGAGTCCTCGGGCACGAAGTGCGCCCCGGGCACGGTCACCTCGGTGAGCGCCGCCCACTTGCGCACGAACGCCCGCTGCCGGCCGACGAGGAGGAACCCCGGGTCGGCGTTCAGGAACAGCTTCGGGACGTCGCTGGTGCGCAGCCACTGCCCGTAGCGGGACACCACGTCCCGGACCCGTGGCGGCACGTTCTCCAGGGGGATCTGCCGCGGCCACTCCAGGGTCGGCCAGCGGTCCTCGGGAGCGGCGAACGGCTGCCGGTACCGGTCGAGCGCCTCCGGGCTCAGCCCGCGGGCGACCGAGGCGGGGAGCAGTCGCTCGACGAAGACGTTCTTCTCCAGCACCGCCGCCCCGCCGTCCGGGCCGCGCATCGTGCGGAAGATCGTGCGCGACTGCGCCGGCCAGTCCGCCCAGGTGAGCGGCGTGACCAGCGCCTCGGTGAAGGCCAGGCCGCGGACAGCGCCGGGGTGCCGGTGCGCCCAGGCGAAGCCGAGCGCCGACCCCCAGTCGTGCAGCACGAAGGTGACCCGGTCGGTCGCGCCGACCTGCTCGAGGAAGCGCTCGATGAACGAGGCGTGCGCGGAGAAGGAGTAGGTGCCCGGGCCGGGCGCCGGCAGCTTGTCCGACTCGCCCATGCCGATGAGGTCGGGCGCGAGGCAGCGACCCAGGTGCCGCACGTGCGGGATGACGTTGCGCCACAGGTAGGACGACGTGGGGTTGCCGTGCAGGAAGACGATCGGGTCGCCCTCGCCGGTCTCGACGTAGGCCATCTCGACGTTGCCGTCGGCCCGCCGGTCCACCCGGACGCGCTTGCGGGGGAAGGGGTCCTCGGGCGAGACGTCGTCGGCCATGGCTGCGATCCTCACCCATCGCCCGGGGCGGCACCCCTCCAGGACCGGGCGGCCGCCTCGATCCGCTCCCGGCGGGCCGCCCACTCCTCCGGGCTGCGCTCCGGGAGGTTCGGGGTGGCCGCGGTCATGCCCGCCGAGCCGTCGATCAGCTCCCGGACCACGTCGGCGTGGCCGGCGTGGCGGGCGACCTCGACCGCCAGGTGCACCAGGACCCGGTGCAGCGTCGGGTACCGCCGCTCCTCCGGCCACCACGCCACCTCGCCGCGGGCGTCGAGCGGCAGCGCCTCGATCGTGGCGTCGGCGTGCTCGGCGGAGAACCGGTACAGCTCGACGATCGCCTCCCGCGTCTCGCCGGCGGCGGCCCACAGGTCGTCGTCCTCCGCGGCGCCCTCGGCGTCCCACGGGTAGGGGCGCCCGGCCGGCCGGCCGAAGACGTCGCCGAGGTAGCCCAGCTGCACGTACGCCACGTGCTTGACCAGGCCGAGCAGGTTGGTGCCGGTGGGGGTCATCGGCCGGCGGACGTCGGAGTCGGAGAGCCCGTCGAGTTTGCCGAGCAGGTCCTCCCGGCGCTGGCGCAGGTACCGGTGCAGCGTCTCCTTCTCGTCCACGGCCTCCACCTTCGCGCACGGCGGTGAGATCGCGCTTGACCCTGACGCGACGTCAGGCTGTGCACTCGTCCCCGTCAGAGAGGAGGAGACGCGTGAACGTGGGAGAGGTGGCCGCCCTGGCCGGGGTCACGGTGCGCACGCTGCACCACTACGACCGGATCGGGCTGCTGTCGCCGTCCGGGCGGACCGGGTCGGGCTACCGGCAGTACTCGCCGGCCGACCTGGACCGGCTGCACCAGGTGCTGCTCTACCGCGAGCTCGGCTTCCCCCTCGAGGAGGTCGCGACCCTGCTGGACGACCCGTCCGCCGATCCCGCCGAGCACCTGCGCCGCCAGCACCGGCTGCTGCGGGACCGGCTGGAGCGCACGCAGGCGATGGTCGCGGCCGTGGAGAAGGAGATGGAGGCGAGAGCGATGGGGATCTCACTGACCCCCGAGGAGCGGTTCGAGGTGTTCGGCGAGCACGACCCGGCGCAGTACGAGGCCGAGACCGAGGAGCGCTGGGGCGGGACCGAGGCCTACGCGGAGTCGAAGCGGAGGACCGCGGCGTACGCCAAGGACGACTGGGTGCGGATCAAGGCCGAGATGGAGGACATCGGCACCCGCTTCGTCCGGGCGATGCAGTCCGGCGTCCCGGCCGACTCGGCCGAGGCCATGGACATCGCCGAGGCGCACCGTCAGCAGATCAGCCGGGACTTCTACGAGTGCACGCCCGAGATCCAGGCGGGCCTCGGCCGGATGTACGTCGAGGACGAGCGGTTCGCCGCGACGTACGAGCGGATGGCTCCCGGGCTGGCGCAGTACGTCAGCACCGCGACCCAGGCCAACGCCGCCCGCCAGGGCGCCTGACGCCCGTGGGGGCAGAAATGGCCATTTCTGCCCCCACGGGTCCTTCCTCAGGGGACGCGGATGAGCAGCTCGCCGTGCAGCATGCCCAGCCAGCCGTCGTCGGCGGCCGCCCAGCGCCGCCACGCCGCGGCGAGCTCCTCGAGACCGCCCGGCGTGGCCAGCCCGTAGGACACCGCCTGCTCGGCGAACGACGACGCGGTGGCCCGGCCGGCCCACGAGGCTCCCCACCACTCGCGCTCGGCCGGGGTGGCGAAGCACCAGGAGCTGGTGGTGGCGGTGACGTCGCGCAGCCCGGCGGCGTGCGCCCAGGACAGCAGCCGCCGCCCGGCGTCCGGCTCGCTGCCGTTGCGCCGGTGCACCTGCCGGTACAGCTCCAGCCAGCGGTCCAGGCCGTCGTCCGCGGGGAACCAGGACACCACTCCGTAGTCGACGTCCCGGACGGCGACCAGCCCACCCGGCCGGCACACCCGGGCCATCTCCCGCAGCGCGGCGACCGGCTCGGTCAGGTGCTGGAGCACCTGGTGGGCGTGGACGACGTCGTAGGAGTCGTCGGCCGCCTCGAGCGCGTAGACGTCGCCGACCGCGAACTCCACCGGGACGCCGGCCCGCTCGGCGGCCGCCCGCGCCTCGTCGAGCGGGGCGGGCGCGACGTCCAGCCCGAGCACCCGCCCGGGCGCCACGCGGGCGGCGAGGTCGACGGTGATCGTGCCCGGGCCGCAGCCCACGTCGAGCAGGTCGAGCCCCGGGCGCAGGTGCGGCAGCAGGTAGCCGGCCGAGTTCTCGGCCGTCCGCCAGCGGTGGGACTGCAGGACCGGCTCGGCGTGCCCGTGCGTGTAGGTGTCCACGCCGACAGCCTCCACCCCTGCGCCCACACAGTGGAACCACCTTCCCACTGCATGAGACGGGTCAGAGCTCCTCGGCGAGGATGCGCTCGGCCGGCGGGACGGCCCGCTCCCGGTCGGCCGGCACCAGACCCACCCGCACCCGCCGGTCGAGCAGGTCGGCGACGGTCCGCGCGCCCTCGGCCCGGACGGCGAACCGCAGCTCCCCCACCGTCTCCGGCCGGCCCTCCACCAGCGGCTCGGCGCCCAGCGCGGCCACTACCGGCGCCTCGGTGCCGTACCGCTCCACCAGCCGGCGCGGAGCCTCGACCCGCTCCAGGGCGACCCGCGGTGCGGCACCCACCAGGGGCAGCCGCGGGGTGCTGGTCCGCCGAGCGCCCGAGCCCAGCCGGCCCACGACCGCGTCAACGGCCTCCTCCGCCATCGCACGGTAGGTGGTCAGCTTGCCCCCGACGACGGTGAGCACCGAGCCGTCCCACCGCAGCAGGTGCCTGCGGGACAGGTCGGCGGTGGCGTCGCCCGGGCCGGCGCCGGCCGAGGCGGGCAGCACCAGCGGCCGCAGCCCCGCGTAGCAGCCGACGACGTCGGTGCGGGTCGGCGGCGCGGTGAGCACCTGGTTGACGGTGTCGAGCAGCTGCTGCACCTCGGCGTCGCTGGGCACCGGGTCCTCGTCGGGGACCGGACCGGGCACCGGCTCGTCGGTCAGCCCCAGGTACACCAGCCCGCCGGGCTGCGGCAGCGCGAAGACGTAGCGGGAGCGCGAGCCGCGCAGCGGCACGGTCAGCGCCGCGGCCGGCGACCCCAGCCGCTCGGCCGGGACGACCAGGTGCGACCCGCGGGAGGGCACCAACCGGATCCCGGGGGCCAGGTGCTGCGCCCAGACCCCCGTCGCGTTCACGACGACGCCCGCGCGCAGGGTCAGCGCCTCGCCGTCGTCCATCTCGACGTGCACGTCGGCGCCGTCGACGGCGCGCACCGCCGCCCCGGTCAGCACCCGCGCACCCGACGCCGCCGCGGTGCGGGCCAGCGCCACGACCAGCCGGGCGTCGTCGATCAGCTGGCCGTCCCAGAAGACGACGCCGCCGCGCCGGCCGCGCACGCCCGGGGTCAGCCGGGCCACCTCGGCCGCGCCGACGCGCCGCGTGCCCGGCAGCGACCGCCGGCCACCGCCCACCGAGGCGCGGACGGCGTCCCCCAGCCGCCCGCCCACCCCGGCCAGCGCGCTGGCCGTGCGGCCGGCGACGTCCGGGACGAGGAACGGCAGCGGCCGGACCAGATGCGGCGCCGTCGCCCCCATGAGGACGGCGCGCTCGCGGGCGCTCTCCCGCGCCAGCCCGAGCTCGCCGTGCGCCAGGTAGCGCAGGCCCCCGTGCACCAGCTTCGACGACCAGCGGCTGGTGCCCGAGGCGAGGTCGGCCCGTTCGAGGAGGACGACCGAGAGGCCGCGCGAGGCGGCGTCCAGGGCCACGCCGGCGCCGGTCACCCCGCCGCCGACCACCACCACGTCGACCCGGCCCCCGGCGACGACGTCGAGGTCAGCGACCCGGCGGGCCGGGGACAGCGCGCCGGCACCGGCACCGTCGGAGGGACCCGCAGCCGGCACCCGGCAGACTGTAGCCGTGCCCGAACAGCCCCGACTGACCATCCAGGGCTGGGGTCGACCCACCAGCCCGCGCGACGCGACGGTGACCGGCGGGCGGGAGGGGGACGACGGCACCCTGGAGCTCGCGCCGTTCCCCGATCTCGCCGAGGTGCTGCCCAAGGCGGCCCGCCGGCACCTGACCAAGGAGCTCGGCTGGACGCAGCGGCCCACCCCGCCGGTGCCGGTGTCGGAGATCCGGCTGGCGCCCTCCCGGCTGGCAGAGGACTGCCGGCAGCGCCTGGGCGAGCTGCTCGGCGAGGAGCACGTCCGGACCGACCGGGCCAGCCGGCTGGAGCACGCCGGCGGCAAGAGCTACCTGGACCTGCTGCGCCGGCGGGAGGGTGACGCCTCCGACGCCCCCGACGCGGTGGTCACCCCCGGCAGCACCGAGGAGACCGCCGCGCTGCTGGCGCTGTGCAGCGAGCTGGGCGTGGTCGTGGTGCCGTTCGGCGGCGGCACCAGCGTCGTCGGCGGCCTGTCGGGGGTCGACGCCGACGACCGGCCGTCGGTCTCGGTCGACCTGGGCCGGATGGCGTCGGTGCGGTCGGTCGACGTTCCGTCGTCCCTGGTGACCGTCGGTCCCGGGATGCGCGGCCCGGCGCTCGAGCAGCGCCTGGAACGGGACGGGCTCACCCTCGGCCACCTGCCGCAGAGCTGGGAGTTCGCCACGCTCGGCGGCTACGCGGCCACCCGCTCGGCCGGGCAGGCCTCCACGGGGGTCGGCCGCTTCGACGACCTGGTCGCCGGCCTCACGCTGGCCACGCCGTCCGGGGTGCTCGAGCTGGGCCACCCGCCGGCCTCGGCTGCCGGCCCTGACCTGCTCAGCCTGGCGCTCGGCTCCGAGGGGGCGCTCGGCATCATCACCGAACTGCGGCTGCGGGTACGGCCCCGGCCGCGGACCCGGGACTACGAGGGCTGGTCGTTCCGGTCGTGGGCGGCCGGGCTGGCCGGGCTGCAACGGCTGGCGCGGCACGACCTGCTGCCCGACGTCGTCCGCCTCTCCGACCCCGACGAGACCCGCGCCAACCTGCTCATGGCCTCCGGGCCGGGGGCGCGGGCGCTGCGCGGCGCGCTGCGGGCGCGGCGGCGCAGCGGCGGATGCCTGCTCGTCGTCGGCTGGGAGGGGCTGCCGCCGCTCGTCCGGGCCCGGCGGCGGGCGGCCGCGTCGGTGCTGCGGGAGTCACGGGCGGCGCGGGTCGGCTCACGGGTCGGCGAGTCGTGGCGCAAGCACCGGTTCGGCGCCCCCTACCTGCGGGACTCGCTCATGGACGCCGGCCTGCTGGTCGAGACCCTGGAGACGGCGGCCACCTGGACGGCGCTGCCCGCGGTCTACGACGCCGTCCGCGGAGCGCTGCAGGAGTCGCTCGGCCGCCGCGGGCGGACGCCGCTGGTCATGAGCCACGTGTCGCACGGCTACCCGACCGGCGCCTCGCTGTACGTCACCGTCCTCGCCGACCGCGACGACGACCTGCCCATCCAGCAGTGGCTGCTGGCCAAGCGGGCCGCGACCGACGCCCTGGTCGCCGCCGGCGGCACGCTCACCCACCACCACGCGGTCGGTGCGGACCATCGCCCCTGGCTGGAGCGCGAGATCGGCCCGCTCGGCGTCGACGTGCTGCGGGCGGTCAAGCAGCGGCTGGACCCGCGGGGCATCTGCAACCCCGGCGTCCTGCTCCCCGACTGACAGCGGACCACCCCTTCCCCCCACGCCTCGCACGCTCGGCGCGGGACCCTGGAGGGTGGCCGTTCCAGTACGTCACCAGCCTCGGGGCGGTGGCCTCACCGCGGCTCGGCCTCCCGGCCGCGGCCCGTCCCGTCGTCGGCACCGCGCCCCTCGCCCTCCCCGAGGGACGGCAGCCCGGGCCGGATCCGGCGGAGGTGCCGGGGGAGGCGGCGGGGCCAGGCGTCCTGCCCCCGCTGCCGCTCCTCCCCCGCCTTCGCGTCAGCCACGGGGGTCGAGGGCGTACCCGAAGGAGAAGACCCCGCGGGGGTCCACCGCCCGCTTGAGCTCGAGCAGCCGCTCGGCCACCGGCGGCGGGTAGGCCGCGGCCACCTCGGCCGGCCCGGCCACGTCGCCCAGGAAGTTGACCATGCAGCCGGGCGCCGCCCAGGGGGCGAGCGCGGACAGCACTCCCCGGCCGACGTGCGGCAGGACGTCGGCCAGCTCGGGGACGGCCGGGCCGAGCACGAGCACCGACCAGGCGGCGTCCCGGCCGGCGACCGCGTTGGGCGCCCCGGGCTGGCGGGCCAGCGCGCCGCCCATCATCCGGATCTCGGCCATGACCAGCGGCACCTCGACCTGCGGACCGGCCGCGGCGAGGAACGCGTCCACCGTCTCCTCGGTGAGCTCGGCGAGCAGCATGCCCTTCTCCCAGCCGGGCATGGGGTCCTTCGGGTCCATGTGCACGGCGTCCATCTCGGTGGTCCGCAGCGGGCCGATGAAGCCGAGCACGATCCGGCCGGCCGCCTTCATCGGCTCGACCAGCCGCTCGCCCTCGGCGAGGTCGTCGCCGCAGTAGGAGTAGCGCAGGTGGACGACGGTCTGCCCGCGCAGCGGCTCGGGCAGCTCCTCCATGGGCGGCAGCCGCAGGACGGCGATGGAGGTGCCGACCTCCTCGGGCATCGTGGGCGCCCAGGTGCGGAAGGCGTGCAGGACGGCGGCGGCGTCCTCGGCGGCGAAGAAGATGCCGCCGCCGACGATCGACCGCACGGGCACCAGCTCGATCTCCAGCGAGGTCACGATGCCGAAGTTGCCCTTGCCGCCGCGGACGGCCCAGAACAGCTCGGGCTCGCTCTCGGCGCAGACGGTCCGCAGGGCGCCGTCGGCGGTGACGATGTCGAAGGAGACGACGGCGTCGGCGGCGAACCCGAACCGGCGGCCCAGCGAGCCCATCCCGCCGCCCAGGGTGTAGCCGACCACCCCGACGTCGGACGACGAGCCGCACAGGCCGGTCAGCCCGTGCTCGGCGGCGGCCGCGAGCAGCTTCTCCCACTTGACGCCGGCCTCCACCCGGGCGGTGCGGCGGCCCGGGTCGACCGTGACGCCCTGCATGCGCCGGGTCGAGACGAGCACCGAGCCCGCGGCGTTGCGGACCGGGCCGTGCCCGGTGGCCTGGACGGCGACCGGCAGGCCGTGCGCGACCGCCCAGGAGACGGCGGCGGCGACGTCGGCCGCGCAGGTGGCGCCCACCGCGACCGCGGGGGTGTGCCTGACGGCGACGTTCCACGCGAAGACCTCGGCGGCCAGCCCCTCGTCGCCGGCGGCGTAGACCGGGCCGTGGACGCGGCTGCGGAGGTCGGCGACGGCAGCGGGCGGGATCCCCGGTCCGGCGTCGTCGGCGGCGGTGCGCGGGGCGGGGATCGTCGGGGACGCGGGGCGGACCTCGGTGGGGCTCATGACGGCGGGTTCCTCGGTGACGGTCGCGGCTCTCGCGCCGCGGGGCTTCTCTCGGACGGGACGACCCTCGCGGCGCGGACTTGCCGGGCACTTGCAGCCGGCTTGCGGCGGCTCTTGCACCCGATGGCGCGCGGGGAGCCCTCCCCTTCCGGCGCCGGACCTGGGAAGATCCCGCGTCGTGCACTACCGCGTCCTCGGGCCCCTCGAGGTCACGGGTCCCGACGGACAGCCGGTCGACGTGGGTGGCGCCAAGCCGCGTGCCCTGCTCACCCTGCTGCTGGCCGAGCCCGGCCGCGCGGTGGCCATCGACCGCATCGTGTCCACGCTCTGGGGCGACGAGCCCCCGCCGACGGTCACCGGCACGCTGCAGGCCTACGTCTCCCACCTGCGGCGGGTCCTGGAGCCCGACCGCGGCCCGCGGGAGGCACCGAAGGTCCTGCTCACCCGGCCCCCCGGCTACCTGCTGCAGGTGGGCCCGGCGGACCTCGACAGCCTGCGGTTCGCCCAGCTGGTCGACGAGGGCGACCGCGCCGTGGAGGCCGGCGACCCGGCCCGCGGCGTCGCGCTGCTCGACCGCGCGCTGCAGCTCTGGCGCGGGGCGCCGCTGGCCGAACTGGGTGACACCCCGACGGCGGCCACCGACCGGCTGCGGCTGACCGAGCTGCACGTGCGCGCCCGCGAGCGACGTTGCGACGCGCTGCTGGCGACGGGCCGGGCCGACACCGCCGTCACCGACCTGCAGCACCTGGTGGCCGAGCACCCGCTGCGCGAGCGGCTGTGGGCGCGGCTGGTCACCGCCCTCTACGCCGCCGACCGGCAGGCCGACGCCCTGGACGCGCTGCGCCGGTGCACCGAGCTGCTGCGCGACGAGCTGGGCATCGACCCCGGCCCGGAGCTCCGCGACCTCGAGCGGGCGGTGCTCCGGCAGGACCCCCGGCTCACCGACCGCGTGCCGCGCCCGGTGCTCTCCGTCGTCCCCCCGCCCGCGCCCATGCCGGCGATCACCCCCGGCGCCGAGACCCTGGTCGGCCGGCAGGCCGAGCTGGCCCACCTGCGCGCGGTCGCCGAGCAGGCGGCCGGCGGGAAGCCCGGGATCGTGGTCCTCGGCGGGGAGGCCGGCATCGGGAAGACCCGGCTGGCCGAGGCGGCCGCCGACGCCGGCCGCGCCGCCGGCTGGACGGTGGCCTGGAGCCGCTGCGCCGACGACGCCGGCGCCCCCGCGCTGTGGCCGTGGACCCAGGTGCTCGAGCAGCTGGCCCAGGAGCCGCTGGACCCGGCGACCGACGCCCCCTCCGCCGACGCCGACGCCGCCCGGTTCGCGCTGTTCCAGGGGCTGCGCGCCCGGCTCACCGCGGCGGCCACCCGCCCGGTCCTGGTCGTGCTCGACGATCTCCAGGGCGCCGACACGACCTCGGTGCAGCTGCTGGGGCTGCTGGCCCGGCACCTGCCCCGCGCGCCGCTGATGATCGTCGTCACCGTACGGACCATCGGCGAGGACCTGCCCGAGCCGGTCGTCGACTGCCTGGCGCGGCTGAACCGGGAGCCGGCCGCGAGCCGGATCCGGCTCGCCGGGCTGAGCACCGAGGACGTCGCCGTGCTGATGGCCGGGCAGCTCGGCGCCGTCGGCGGGCACGCGCTCGCCGAGACCGTCCACGACCGCACCGCCGGCAACCCCTTCTTCGTCGTCGAGCTGGCCCGCTGGATGGTCGGGGCGCACGACCTGCACCTGGACCGGGTGCCGGTGCCGCCGTCGGTCGGCGAGGTGCTGCGGACCCGCCTGGACCGGCTGCCCGCCGGCACGCGGGAGGTGCTCGAACTGGCCGCGCTCGCCGGCCGCGAGGTCCCGCTCGACCTGCTGGAGACCGCCGGCACGGCCGCGGAGGAGGCGCTCGCCGCGCTGGACCAGGCGATGGCGTTCGGACTGGTCGTCGAGGGTCGGCAGCCGTGGAGCTGGCGGTTCACCCACGCGCTGGTGCAGGAGGTGCTGCACGACGACCTGCCGCGGCTGCGCCGGGCCCGGCTGCACGCCCGGCTGGCCGCAGCCCTGGAGCGGCGGGCCACCGGCGGGCGGGCCGACGACCCCCTGGTCGAGCGGCTGGCCCACCACTTCGTCGAGGCGGTGCCGGTCACCGGGCCGGCGCCGGCGCTGCGCTACTCGACCGCCGCCGCGCAGGCCGCCCGGGAGCGGCTGGCCCACGGCGAGGCGGCGGCCCACGTGCGGCGGGCGCTGTCCCTGCTCGACCCGGGCGAGCCCGGTGCCGCCCGCACCCGCCACGACCTGCTGACCGCGCTCGGCAACGACCTGCTCAGCAGCGGCCAGCGGACCGAGGCCCGGGAGGTCGTCGCGGAGGCGATCGCGGTCGCCCGCGAGCTGGGCGACCGCCGGTGCCTCCTGGAGGCGGCGGCGGTGTGGGGCTCGCCGACGCTGTGGAACTGGCGGCCGCACGGCGTCGTCGACCACGAGATGGTGGCCCTGCTCGAGGACCTGCTGGAGAACAGCGACGAGAGGGGTGGGTGGGGCGACGACACGGCGTCGCCCGAGGAGCGGGACCGGCTGACCGCCCGGCTGCTGGGCACCCTCGGGGTGGAGCTGGCCTTCAGCGAGGACCTGCAGCGGGGTCCGCGGTACGCCGAGCGCGCCGTCACGCTGGCCCGCGAGGTCGGCGACCCCGAGCTGCTGGGCCGGACGCTGAACAACTACTCCCTGGCCGTCTGGGGGCGGCCGGGTGCGGCCGAGCTCCGGCTGGCCGCCACCGACGAGGCGCTCACGCTGGCCGGTCGCGGGCTGCCCCGGCGCACCGAGTTCTACGCCCGGCTGCACCGGGCGGCGATCCGGCTGCACCTGTGCGACCTGCGCGGCTTCGAGGCCGACATGGACGCCGGGCGACGGCTGGCGATCTCGCTGTCGGGGCCCGAGGTGCGCCCGCACGTGCTGTGGCAGCAGGCCGGCGCCGCCTGGCTGCGCGGGGACGCCGCCCGGGCCGAGGAGCTGACCACCGAGGCCTACGAGCTGTACCGGAAGGTCACGCCGCACGCCGCGCACGCCTTCGCCGCGCACCAGTTCACCCTGCGCCGGGGCGACGCCCGGCTGCCGGAGGCGATCGAGCTGCTGGTCCGGACCGGCGACGAGGGCAACCCGCTGCTCCAGCTCATGGCGGTGCTGGCCGCGGCGGAGTCCGGCGACCTGACCGAGGCGCGGCGGCTGCGCAAGCGGTGGGGCCGCACGCAGGTCCGCGACTGGGCCAGCGACGTGGCCACCCTCCTGCAGGCGGAGGTGGCCCTGCAGATCGGCGACGAGCCGGAGATCGAGATGGCCACCGTGCAACTGCACCCGTTCCGCGGCCGGCAGGCGGTGCTCGGGACGCCGTCGTTCAGCCTCGGCGCCTACGACGAGCTGCTCGGCCGGATCGCCGAGCGCACCGGCGACACCGTCGCGGCCCGTGAGTGGTGGCTGGCCGCCCGGCGGCAGGGCCGGCTGGTGGGCTCGCCGCACCAGGTCGCGCTGGCGGAGTCACACCTGGCGCGGGTGCCCGAGGAGACCGCGACCCGCCCCCGACGCAAGCGGCCGACCGCCCCGAAGTCGGCCTGAGCCGAGGCGCGCCCGTCGCGGATCGTCCGCACCGAATGAGTCGCCCGGCTCCCTCCGGGACGACGCTGACCGTGGACCACGGCTCCGCTGACCGTGGACCCCGGCCCCGGAGGAGGAACGCGATGAACGAGACCTCGCAGCCCCACCAGGAAGCCAACTGGCAGGCGCAGGCCCGGATCGGCGTCTACGGTGGCCCCTCCGACCGCCCGACGGGCTGGGCGGCGTGGATCGTCTTCGCGGCGGTGCTGCTGACCGTGAGCGGCCTGTTCGCCGTGATGCAGGGCCTGACCGCGCTGCTGAACGACGACTTCTACCAGGTGGGCGCCAGCGACCTGATCGTCGACTCGGACTACGCGGTCTGGGGTTGGGTGCACCTCGTCCTGGGCGTCGTCGCGATGGTCACCGCCTGGGGCCTGCAGCGCGGCAACACGGTCGCCCGCGTGGCCGGCATCGCCATCGCCGTCCTCAGCATCCTGGTCAACCTGGCGTTCCTCCGGGCGTACCCGTGGTGGTCGACCATCGTGATCGCCTTCGACGTCGTGGTCATCTACGCGATCAGCGTGCACGGCGACGAGGTGCGCGGGTCGGCATGAGCGACCGGCGGGAGGCGCGCTGTGCCAGCCTTCCGGCATGGACCCCGCCCCCCTCGGAGCCACCAGCGAGGTCGGCCGGCTGCGCACCGTGCTGCTGCACCGTCCCGGCGCCGAGCTGCGCCGGCTGACGCCGCGCAACAACGACCAGCTGCTCTTCGACGGCGTCCCGTGGGTGCGGCGCGCGCAGGACGAGCACGACGCCTTCGCCGCCGAGCTGACCGCCCGCGGCGTCGAGGTGCTCCACCTGGACCGGCTGCTCGCCGAGGTGCTCGCCGTCCCTGCGGCCCGGACCGAGCTGATCGCCGCGGCCGTGGACGACCCGCGGCTGGGCGCCACGCTGAAGCGGGCGGCCGCCGCGCACCTGGCCGGCCTCGCCCCCGAGGACCTGGCCGGCGCGCTCATCGCCGGGCTCGCCCACGACGAGCTGCCCGGCGGCCGCGGCCTGTCCTTCGAGCTGATGGACCGCGGCGACTTCGTCGTCCGGCCGCTGCCGAACCTGCTGTTCACCCGGGACTCGTCGGTGTGGGTGGGCGACCAGGTCGCGGTCACCTCGCTGGCCATGCCGGCCCGGCACCGGGAGAGCACCATCACCGCCGCCGTCTACACCCACCACCCGCGCTTCGCGGCCGCCGGGCAGCTCTACGACGCCTCGCTGGAGCACCTCGAGGGCGGGGACGTGCTGCTGCTCGCGCCCGGCGTCGTGGCCGTCGGGGTGGGCGAGCGGACGACGCCCGGCGGGGCGGAGCGGCTGGCACGGCGGGTGTTCGCCCGCGGCCTGGCGCACACGGTGCTCGTCGTCCCCATCGCCCAGCGGCGGGCCACGATGCACCTGGACACGATCGCCACGATGGTCGACGCCGACGCCCTGGTCATGTACCCGGCGGTCGCGGACTCGCTGGTCGCCTGGACGGTCACCGCCGGGGTGGGTGGGGCGAGCGAACGGCACGACGACACCACCGACCTGACCGTGCGCGGACCCGCCCCGTTCCTCGAGGCCGCGGCCGCCGCGATGGGCATCGACCGGCTGCGGGTGATCGACACCGGCCTGGACCCGGTCACCGCCGAGCGCGAGCAGTGGGACGACGGCAACAACACCCTGGCCCTCGCGCCGCGGCTGACGGTGGCCTACGAGCGGAACACCGTCACCAACGCCGCGCTGGAGGCGGCCGGGATCGAGGTCGTGCGGATCGCCGGGTCCGAGCTGGGCAGCGGCCGGGGCGGCCCGAGGTGCATGTCCTGCCCCGTCCGCCGCGACCCCCTCTGACGGTTTCCGCGGAAACCGACGCGGGGTGGGCGTCGATTTCCGCGGAAACCGCCGGTCAGGGGGCTACAGGCCCTGGGCGAGGCGGTGGTAAGCGGCGCTCCAGCGCAGCTCCTTGGCCAGCGACCGGCGGGTGGTGTCGGCGTCGATGAGGACCAGTTCGGTCGAGAACACCTCGGCGAGGTCGGTGAGCTCCTCGGCGCCGATCGCCGTCGACAGCACCGTGTGGTGCGGGCCACCCGCGGTGAGCCAGCCCTCGGCCGACGTCTCGAAGTCCGGCCGCGGCTGCCACACCGCGCGGGCCACCGGCAGGTTCGGCAGCGGCTCGGCGGGCTCGACGACGTCGATCTCGTTGGCCACCCAGCGGAACCGGTCGCCGAGGTCGCACCAGCCCACCACGACGCCCTCGCCCGGAGCAGCGGTGAACACCAGCCGCGCCGGGTCCTCGCGGCCGCCGATCGACAGCGGGTGCACCTCCACCTGCGGCTTGTCGCCGGCGATGGTCGGGCAGACCTCGAGCATGTGCGCGCCGAGGATGGCCGGGGTGTCCGCGGCCAGGTCGTAGGTGTAGTCCTCCATGAAGGAGGTGCCCCCGGGCAGCCCGGCGGCGGCGACCTTGAGCGTGTGCAGCAGCACCGCGGTCTTCCAGTCGCCCTCACCGCCGAAGCCGTAGCCGTCGGCCATGAGCCGCTGGACGGCGAGGCCCGGGAGCTGGCGCAGCCCGCCGAGGTCCTCGAAGTTGGTGGTGAAGGCGCCGAAGCCGCCGTCCTCCAGGAAGGTGCGCAGCGCGGCCTCGATGCGGGCCTGGTACCGCACCGCCTCGTGCTTCGGCCCGCCGGGGCCGGCGTCGGAGGCGAACTCGTAGAGGTCGCCGTACTCGGCGACCAGCGCGTCGACGGCGGAGTCCTCGACGGCGTCGACCACGGCGACCAGGTCGTTGACGCCCCAGGTGTTCACCGAGACGCCGAACCGGATCTCGGCCTCCACCTTGTCGCCCTCGGTCACCGCGACGTTGCGCATGTTGTCGCCGAACCGGGCCAGCCTGAGCGACCGCACGGCGGCGGCCGCGGCGGCGGCCCGCGCCCAGGAGCCGACCCGCGCCCGCACCCGCGGGCTGTCCACGTGCCCGGCGACCGTCGTCCGCGGCATGCGCAGCCGGGTCAGGATGAACCCGTACTCCCGGTCGCCGTGGGCGGCCTGGTTGAGGTTCATGAAGTCCATGTCGATCGTCGCCCACGGCAGGGCGGCGTCGGCCTGGGTGTGCAGGTGCAGCAGCGGCTTGCGCAGCGCGTCCAGGCCGCTGATCCACATCTTCGCCGGGGAGAAGGTGTGCATCCAGGTGATGACGCCGACGCACGCCGGGTCCTCGTTGGCCTCGCCCATCGCCCGGCGGATCGCGCCGGCGTCGGTGAGCACCGGCTTCCAGACCACCCGGATCGGGACCTCACCGGCCTGGTCGAGCGCCGCGGCCACCTGCTGGGACTGCGAGGCGACCTGCTGGAGCGTCTCCTCGCCGTACAGCCCCTGGCTGCCGGTCAGGAACCACAGCTCGTGCCCGGTGAACGGGTCCGTGCGCATCAAGCCTTCCTCACTGTCCGTAGACGTTCTGGTAGCGCGCGTACAAGGAGTCGATGTCGGTCCGGTCGATGGGCAGCGGCTGGCCGAGCTGGCGGGAGAAGTGCACCGTCCGGGCGACGTCCTCGGTCATGACCGCCGCCTTGACGGCGGCCTTCCCCGACGGCCCGATCGTGAAGACGCCGTGGTTCTGCATGAGTACCGCCGGCGACCGGGAGCCGCGGAGCGTGGCCACGATGCCCTGGCCGATGGAGTCGTCGCCGATGAGGGCGAACGGGCCGATCGGGATGGGGCCGCCGAACTCGTCGGCCATCGCGGTGAGCACGCAGGGGATCTCCTCGGCGCGCGCCGCCCAGGCCGTGGCGTACGGGCTGTGCGTGTGCACCTGCCCGTTCACCTCGGGCATGTGCCGGTAGACGTAGGCGTGCGCGTCGGTGTCGCTGGAGGGCTTCTTCACGCCGTCGACGGCGTTGCCGTCGAGGTCGCAGACCGTGATCCCCTCCCAGGTCAGCTCGTCGTACTCGACCCCGCTGCCCTTGATGACGAACAGGTCCTCGCCCGGCACCCGCTCGGAGACGTTGCCCGACGTCCAGGTCACCAGCGCGTAGCGGGTCAGGTAGGCGTGCAGCGCGGCCACGTGCTCGCGCTGCGCCCGGTGCGTGCCCCGCTCGGTGCGGGATCGGGTGGTGGTCATACCGGCTGCTCCTCGGGACGTGCTGCGGACGTGGTCTCGGCGTCGGCGTACGGGGTGCGCGCGCTCGTACCCGCGGCCGCAGTGCTCACTGACAGGGACTCACACGCATGTCACGGCGGCTCGCTCGACCGGGAGCCCGGCGACGTACCGCTGCATGAACGCGTCGAAGCCGGCGACGTCGGCCGGCTCCGGCCGAGCGGTATGCAGGCTGGTGCCGGTGAAGACCGTCGTGTCCAGGTAGTCGGCCAGGGTCTGTCCCGGCGTGCGGGCGGTGGCGAAAGCGGCCAGGACGGCGATCCCCCAGGCGCCACCCTCGGCAGCGACGTCCCCGACGGACACCGGGGTGTCGATCGCGGCGGCGAGGAAGCGTTGCGCCACGCCCTTGGTCCGGAACAGGCCGCCGTGCGCGAACATCCGGTCGAGCCGCACGCCCTCGGTCTTCTGCAGGACGTCCATGCCGATCCGCAGCGTGGCGAGGGACGCGAACAGGTGCGTCCGCATGAAGGTGCCGAGGTCGAACCGGCTGTCGGGGGACCGCACGAACAGCGGCCGCCCCTCCTCGAAGTCGGTGATCGGCTCCCCGGAGAGATAGTTGTAGGCCAGCATCCCGCCGCCGTCGGCGGCACCGTCGAGCGCGGCGGAGAACAGGACCTCGAAGATCGCCGACGAGTCCGCCTCGGCACCCAGCGCCCGGGCGAACTCGGTGAACAGACCGACCCAGGCGTTCAGCTCACTGGCCCCGTTGTTGCAGTGCACCATGGCCACCGGGTCGCCGGCCGGCGTGGTCACGAGATCGAGTTCGCGGTGCATCCGGGTGAGTTCGCGCTCGAGCACGACCATGGCGAAGATGCTCGTTCCCGCGGAGACGTTGCCGGTGCGCGGCGCGACCGAGTTGGTGGCGACCATCCCCGTGCCCGCGTCACCCTCGGGTGGGCAGAGCGGGACGCCGGGACGCAGCCGCCCGGTCGGGTCGAGCAGCTTCGCGCCCGCCTCGGTGAGCTCGCCGGCCGGCTGGCCGGCGGACGCGATCCTGGGCAGCAGGCCGACGAGGCTCAGCTCGACCCCGGCCTCCGCAGCCAGCTGGTCGAACCGGGCCAACATCGTGCCGTGGTAACCGCCGGTGCCGGCATCGACGGGGAACATGCCGCTGGCATCGCCGATGCCGAGCACCTTCTCGCCGGTCAGCTGCCAGTGCACGTAGCCGGCCAGGGTCGTCAGGTGATCGAGCGAAGCGACGTGGTCCTCGCGGTCCAGGATCGCCTGGTAGAGGTGCGCGACGCTCCACCGGTGCGGGATGTTGACACCGAACTCCGCGCTGAGCCGCTCTGCCGAGGGGCCCGTGTTCGTGTTCCGCCAGGTGCGGAACGGCGTGAGCAGCTCACCGTCGGCGTCGAACGCCAGGTAGCCGTGCATCATCGCCGACACGCCGAGCGCGCCGACTCCTGCCAGCTCGACCCCGTGGCGTCGCCGTACGTCGTCCGTCAGAGCCGCGACACTCTGCTGCACCCCTGCCCAGACGGCCTCCAGCGAGTACGTCCACCGCCGCTCGACGAACTGGTTCTCCCAGTCGTGGCTGCCGACCGCGAGCGGAGCGTGGTCCGGACCGACGAGCACTGCCTTGATCCGCGTCGATCCCAGCTCGATCCCCAGGGCCGTGCGGCCTCCGGTGATCGCCCCGCCGACATCCATCGTCATCTCTCGCGACCCCTTCGCCACAGAGTGGTGAGCTCGGTTCCCTGGTTCCCGGTGGTGAGCGAAGCACCGCCGGTCCCCGTACCTCGCCGCCGCGGGCGACGTCCGGCAACGGGCATGTTAGCGCTAACACGGACGGACGTCACACCGCGCGGCCCGGTACCGACCCGGTGCTCGACCGGATCAGCAGCTCGGCCGGCACCGGGTCGGGGTGCAGCTCCTCACCCCGCAGCCGGGCCAGGACCAGCTCGACACCACGCCGGCCCAGCTCGGCGAAGTCCTGCCGTACGGTGGTCAGCGGCGGGGTGAAGTACGGCGACTCGGGCAGGTCGTCGAAGCCGACCACGCTGATGTCGCGGGGCGCGTCGAGCCCCTCCTCGTGGAACGCCGCGAGCAGACCGAGCGCCATCTGGTCGTTGGCCAGGAAGACCGCGCTGATCGCCTCGCCGTCCCGCACCCGGCCGGCCAGCCGCTTGCCGGCCACGTACCCCGACGACGGCGTCCAGTCGCCGCCCAGGTGGTCCGGCACCGGGGCCCCGGCCATGGTCAGCTCGGTGCGCCAGCCCTCGATGCGGTCCCGCGCCTCCTGCGAGTCGGCCGGCCCGGTGACGTGGTGGACGGTGCGGTGACCGAGCTCGAGCAGGTGCCGGGTGGCCTGCCGCGCGCCGGCCACCTGGTCCACGCCGACGGCCGGCCACTCCTTGGACCCCCCGCTCTGCACCGCGACCAGCGGCACGGGGGCGTCCAGCCCGTGCAGCGCCTCGGCGGCGTCGTCGTAGGTGCCCAGCGCGACCACGGCGTCCACCGACTGGGCGACGAAGCGGTCGAGGGCCTCGCGCATGGCCCCCGCCGTCGCCTCGTCGAGCACGGTGACGCTCAACGAGTAGCCGGCCGTGCGGGCGGCCTGCTCCAGACCGACCAGCGTCTGCGCCGGGCCGTACTGGTTGATGTTGACCGTGACGAAGCCGATCGTGCGGGTCGATCCGGTGACCAGCGCCCGCGCCGCGGTGTTGGGCCGGTACCCCAACTCGCGGATGGCCCGCTCCACGCGCTCGCGGGTCTGCGGAGCGACGTTGCGGTGGCCGTTGATGACCCGCGAGACGGTCTGGTGCGAGACACCGGCGCGGGCGGCGACGTCGGACATGACCAGCGCGCGGGACGCCCCGTCGGGCTCCACCGTTCCCACTCCCCTCGTCGGGTGCCACCGGTCCGGTGGTGTCGGGGGCGGCCCCGCGGCATGCCGCGGGGCCGCCCGACGGCTCAGCGGGAGCTGCCGGCCCGCCGCTTGTTGTAGACGTCGAAGGCGACCGCGAGCAGCAGCACGAGGCCCTTGACCACCGACTGGATGGACTGGTCGATGCCCATGAGCTGCATGCCGTTGCTCATGACGGCCATGATCAGACCGCCGACCATGGCGCCGACGACGGTGCCCACACCGCCGGTGACGGCCGCGCCACCGATGAAGCAGGCGGCGATGGCGTCGAGCTCGAACATGTTGCCCGCGCCCGGCTGGGCGCCGTTGGACCGCGACGAGAAGACGACGCCGGCGACCGCGGCCAGGAAGCCCATGTTGACGAAGATCCAGAAGTTGACCGCCCGGACCTTCACGCCCGACAGGGTCGCGGCGGCGAGGTTGCCGCCGATCGCGTACACCTGGCGGCCGAACACGGTCCGGTTGGTGATGACGCCGTAGGCGATGATCAGCACGGCGAGGATGATCAGCACGATCGGCAGGCCACGGGCGTGCGCCAGCTGCCAGGCGAACCACATGACCACCGCGCCGACCAGGACGATCTTCGCCACGAACAGCGGGAAGGACTCGACCGGCTGCTGGTACTTGATCCGGGCCAGCCGGGTGCGGAACTGGCTGTAGGCGTAGCCGGCGACGGCGACGCCCCCGATGAGCAGGGTGAACGCGTCGTAGCCGTTGCCGCCGAGGAGCCCGTTGAGGAAGCCGCTGGCGATCCGGCTGTACTCCGACGTGAACGGCGAGAGCGAGATGTTGTCGAGCACCTGCAGCGTGAGCCCGCGGAACAGCAGCATGCCGGCGAGGGTCACGATGAACGCGGGGATGCCGACGTAGGCCACCCAGAAGCCCTGCCACGCGCCGATCGCGAGGCCGACGGCGATCGCCGCGAGCGCCCCGGCCCACCACGGCATGCCCTGGCGGATGACCAGGACGGCGGACGTCGCGCCGGTGAGCGCGACCACCGAGCCGACCGACAGATCGATGTGGCCGGCGATGATCACGATGACCATGCCGATGGCCAGGATCAGGATGTAGGAGTACTGGAGGACGATGTTCGTGACGTTGCCGGGGGACAGCGACGTGCCCCCGGTCAGGATCGCGAACAGCGCCACGATCACCACGAAGGCGACGTAGATGCCGCTCTGCCGCAGGTTGCTCGTCAGCAGGGCGCGGACGTCGCTGGTGCCGGCGTGCAGGGCGACAGCGGGCGCGACGTCCTTGGGCCCCGTCGAGGTCTGGGCCTCCGGCTCCGACGAGGGGGGCACGGTCCTGGTCATGCCGCCAGCTCCTTCTCCTTGGTCATGAGCTCCATCAGGTTCTCCTGGGTCGCCTGACCGACGGGCAGTTCACCGGTGATCCGGCCCGCGGACAGGGTGTAGATGCGGTCGCAGACCCCCAGCAGCTCGGGCAGCTCGGAGGAGATGACCAGCACCGCCTTACCGGATGCGACCAGGCGGTTGATGATCGTGTAGATCTCGTACTTCGCACCCACGTCGATGCCGCGGGTGGGCTCGTCGAGGATGAGCACCTCGGGGTCGGTGTACAGCCACTTGGACAGCACGACCTTCTGCTGGTTGCCGCCCGAGAGCTTGCCGACGACCGAGGCGACGCTCGGGGCCCGGACGTTCATGCTCTTGCGGTAGCCCTCGGCGACCTTGATCTCCTCGTTGCCGTTGACGAAGCCCCTGGTGGCGAGCTTGTTCAGGGCGGCGGCGGAGACGTTGCGCCGGATGTCCTCGATGAGGTTGAGGCCGTAGTGCTTGCGGTCCTCGGTGGCGTAGGCGATCCCGGCGTCGATCGCCTCGGCGACGTTCTTGGGCCGGACCTCCTTGCCGTGCACGAACATCCGGCCGGTGATGTTGCGGCCGTAGGCCCGCCCGAAGATGCTCATCGCCAGCTCGGTGCGCCCGGCGCCCATGAGGCCGGCGATGCCGACGACCTCCCCGGCCCGGACGGTGAAGCTCGCCCCGTCGACGATCTTCCGCTCCTGGGTCGGGTGCCAGACCGACCAGTCCTCGACCCGCAGCACCTCCTCGCCGGGGTGCGACTCCCGCTCCGGGTAGTAGCTCTCCAGGTCGCGGCCGACCATCCCGCGGATGATCCGCTCCTGGGTCACCTCGCCGGCATGCAGGCTCAGCGTCTCGACCGTCTTGCCGTCGCGGATGACCGTCACGTTGTCGGAGACGGCCGTGATCTCGCCGAGCTTGTGCGAGATCATGATGCAGGTGATGCCGCGCTCCCGGAGCTTGCGCAGCAGATCGAGCAGGTGCGCCGAGTCGTTGTCGTTGAGCGCGGCGGTCGGCTCGTCGAGGATCAGCAGCCGCACGTCCTTGGAGAGCGCCTTGGCGATCTCCACCAGCTGCTGCTTGCCGACGCCGAGCTGGCCGACCGGGATGACCGGGTTCTCGTCCAGCCCCACCGAGTGCAGCAGCCGGGCGGCCTCGGCATTGGCCTTGTTCCAGTCGATGAGGCCACCGCGCCCCTTGCGCTCGTTGCCGAGGAAGATGTTCTCGGCGATCGAGAGATAGGGCACCAGGGCGAGCTCCTGGTGGATGATCACGATCCCGACGTGCTCGCTGTCGCGGATGCCGTTGAAGCGGACCGGCTGACCGTCGAGGACGATCTCGCCGTCGTAGCTGCCGGAGGGGTACACCCCCGAGAGGACCTTCATCAGGGTCGACTTGCCGGCGCCGTTCTCGCCGCAGATGGCGTGGATCTCGCCACGCTCCACGGCCAGGGTGACGTTCTCCAGCGCCTTGACGCCGGGGAAGGTCTTGGTGATGGAGCGCATCTCCAGGATGTGATCGGCCATGGACCTCGTCGTCCTCGTCTCGAGCGCTGCGGTGTGGAGCTGTGCTGTCAGGATCGTCGTCCTCCGGCGTTGCGGCGCGCCGAACGGGGAACGACCCCGGTGGTACCGGCCGGGCCCGGCAGCGTCGCTGCCGAGCCCGGCCGGGCTCAGGGGAGAGGTCAGTCGGCCTGGCCGCTGGCGACCTCTTCCTCGGTCCAGTACTCCGTGTCGATCAGCACGGACTGGATGTCGTCCGCGAACACCGTCTCGACGGGAAGCAGGTAGGACGGGACGACCTTGACGCCGTTGTCGTACGTCTCGGTGTCGTTGGCCTCGGGCTCGTTGCCCTCGGCGAACGCCGTGGCGGCGACGACGGCCTGCTCGGCCAGCAGACGGGTGTCCTTGAAGATCGTGGAGCTCTGGACACCGTCGCGGATGAGCTTGACCGAGGCGATCTCGGCGTCCTGACCGGTGACGGGCGGCATCGGGTTGGCGGCGTCGAGCGTCGGGCCGTAGCCGGCGTTCTGCAGCGCGGTGATGATGCCGCGGGAGATGCCGTCATAGGGCGACAGGACACCGTCGACCCGGGAGCCGTCGTTGTACGTGGAGGTCAGCAGGTCCTCCATGCGCCGCTGGGCGGTCTCCTGCTCCCAGCGCAGGATCGCGGCCTGCTCGATGCTCGTCTGACCGGACTTGACGACCAGCGTGCCGCTGTCGATCAGCGGCTGCAGGACCGACATGGCGCCGTCGAAGAAGAAGAAGGCGTTGTTGTCGTCCAGCGACCCGGCGAACAGCTCGATGTTGAACGGGCCGGTGGCGGTGCCGGGCTGCCCTTCCGGGGTCTGCAGGCCCAGGCCGGTGAGCAGGGCGTTGGCCTGCGCGACGCCGACCTGGAAGTTGTCGAACGTGACGTAGAAGTCGACGTTCTCGCTGTCGCGGATGAGCCGGTCGTACGAGATGACCGGGATGTTGTTGGACGCCGCGTTCTCCAGCTGACCGGCCAGGGCCGTGCCGTCGATCGCCGCGATGACGAGGATGTCGGCACCCTCGGTGATCATCTGGTCGATCTGCTGCGACTGGGTGGGGATGTCGTTGTTCGCGTACTGGAGGTCGACGGCGTACCCCTCGCCCTCCAGCTGCTCCTTGACGTTCTCGCCGTCGGCGATCCAGCGCTCGGAGGTCTGGGTCGGCATGGACACGCCCACCGTCAGGTCCTCCGCGTCGCCGCCGCCGGCGCCCCCGCTACCGCCGGCGCCCTCGCCGCCGCACGCCGCCAAGGTCAGCGCCAGGGTGGCACTGAGGGCGGTGAAGCCGAGCCTCTTGCTCACGTGATCTCCTCCTCGAGACTTCTGCGCGCTCGACCCGGCGCAGGCCCGCCCGTGGCGAGCGGAGACAGTGTGAGCGTTAACAACGGGTGCCCGTCAACCCCTGGACGACAAGTCATCGTCACGGTCTCGTAACGCTGCAGCCGTTCGAGTGCACTACGTCGCGACGCGGCGGGCCGGCGGCTGCTGTCCGGTGACGACAGCGGACCGCGAGTGCCGCCGACTCCCACGACTTTCGGCGCGGAAAGTCCGGGCCACCCCACCGACTTTCGACGCGGAAAGTCCGACCGACCCCGGACTCCCCGTGCGGGAGTCCGGGGCGAGCTCAGCGGAGGGTGATCTGGCGGGACAGCAGCCCGGCGCGGGCGCGGCGCTCGTCGGGGGTCAGCGGTTCGGTGGCGGCCAGGGCCTGCTCCAGCCGGGACTGGAACTCCGACGCCGGCCCCGTCCAGTCGGCGGCCGGGGCGTCGGCCGGCAGGTCCCACACCGGGACGACGAGGCCGTGCGCGCGGAACGCACCGGCGTAGCGGGTGCCCTCGCCGAGGGTGATCTGCTCCGCCGCCCGCAGCCGGGCCAGCGCGTCGAGCAGCCGCTCCTCGGCCTCCGGCCGCACCCAGCGCAGGTGCGCCCGCTCCGCGCCCGGCCGCACCCAGTAGGCGGCACCGAGCCCGGGCAGCAGCTCGGTGGGCAGCACCGCCGCGTTGGCCTGCTCCAGCCCGGCCTGCGCGGCCGGTCCGGCGTCGGTGCCCTCGAGCCAGAACCCGAAGTCCGGGTGCACGGTGACCTCGAAGGGCGCGTCGAGGTCGAGCAGCTCCTGCAGCCGGGGCCCCGCCGATCCGGCGCCGCCGATCGGGCCCGGGTCGACGGGGGCGCCGGCCGGTGCCTCGAGCGCCGCGGCCAGCGCCGTCCCGAGGTCGCGGCTGACGTCGTCGGAGGAGGTCTGCAGCTGGACCCCGAGCATGATCTCCCCGCTCGCCCGGACCAGGGCGGGGGCGCCACCGGGCAGCACGCTGGCGAGGGTGACGTCGCGGCCGTCGGCCGTCCTCAGCGGCACCGTCGCGGCGGGCACCAGCTCGCGCAGCGCCACCCAGTGCGGCTCGCCGGGCAGGCCCTCGAACGGCCGGGTGACCGGCGGCGCGTAGCCCGAGCCGTGGCAGTGCTTGTACCGGCGGCCCGAGCCGCAGGGGCACGGCGCCTTGGGGTTGACGTCCCCGTCGGCGGCGGGGGCAGCGGAGCGCTTTCGTGTCGCGGAGCGGGCCATGGCACGAGCCTACGGAGCGGCCGTTCCGGCCCCCGTCCAGAGGCTCCGGCCCCGTCCAGAGGCTCCGGCCCCGTCCAGTGGCTCCGGCCCCGTCCAGAGGCTCGCCCCGAGCGTGCGAGGGGTGAGGAGGACGGGGTCCTTCGACGAGGGGTGAGGAGGACGGGGCCCTCGACGAGGCGGGAGGGGACAGGGGCCCTCTCACTAGGCTCCGCGTGGTGACCAGCACCGCCCCCCTGCTCGATCTCACCGACCCCGCCGTCGTCGCCGACCCCTACCCGGCGTTCGCGCGGGCACGGGCGCACGCGCCGGTGCAGTGGCACGAGGGCCTGGGCCTGTGGCTCGCGTTCACCCACGCGGAGTGCAACGCCGTCCTCCGGGACCGGCGGCTGGGCCGGATCTGGCGGGACAAGGAGCCGGCGGAGCGGTTCGCGGACTTCAACCTCATCCACCGCAACGCCATCCTGGAGATGGAGCCGCCGTCGCACGCCCGCCTGCGCCGGCTGATCAGCACGGCGTTCGCCCGCGGGCACGTCGAGCGGCTGCGACCGTGGGTGGAGCAGCTGGCCGGCCGGCTGGTCGACGAACTGGTCGAGCGCTCCGGCGGGTCAGAGCCGGTCGACGTCCTCTCGAGCATGGCCGAGCAGCTGCCGGTCGACGTCATCGCCGAGCTCCTGGGCGTGCCGCAGGTCGACCGTCCGCTGCTGCGGCCGTGGTCCAACGCGATCGTGAAGATGTACGAGTACGGGCGGACGACGGCCGTCGAGGAGGCCGCCGAGCGCGCCGCGGGCGAGTTCGTCGCCTACCTGCGCGAGCTGGCCGCCGACCGTCGCCGCCACCTCGGCGACGACCTGGTCAGCCACCTGGTCACCGTCCGCGACACCGAGGGCGACCGGCTCACCGAGGACGAGCTGGTCACCACCTGCATCCTGCTGCTCAACGCCGGCCACGAGGCGACGGTCAACGTCACCGGCAACGGACTGCTGGCCCTGCTCCGGCACCCCGACCAGCTGGCCCGGCTGCGCGCCGACCGGGCGCTGCTGCCGACGGCGATCGAGGAGCTCATGCGCTTCGACTCCCCGCTGCAGCTGTTCGAGCGGACCGCCACCGAGGACGTCGGGATCGCCGGCGTGACCGTGCCGCGCGGCCAGAAGATCGCCGCCCTGCTGGGCGCGGCCAACCACGACCCCGCCGTCTTCGCCGACCCGGAGACGCTCGACGTCGGCCGCACGGACAACCCGCACATCTCCTTCGGCGCCGGCGTCCACTTCTGCATCGGGGCGCCGCTGGCCCGCGTGGAGCTGCAGGCCTCCTTCGGCGCGCTGCTGGACCGGACGGCGCGGCTGGAGCTCGGCGGCGAGCCGGTGCGGCGTCCGGAGTTCGTGATCCGGGGCCTGGCGGAGCTGCCCGTCGTGCTCAGGCGGTAAGTGGGGAGTGATCCGGCGGTCCAGGACGGTGCACGGAGGCCCGCGCGATCTCCGGCGGCACGGCGAATCGCTGCGCCTTGCCGGGGCCGTCGTACTCAGCACTGAGAGCCCAGGTCAACGACGGACGGATCACGGCTCGGTCTGCGAGCTCGCGCTGGACGTTGCGAATCGCCCGAGTGAACCCCGTCATCTTCGCGTCAAGCGACCACCCGAGGAGAGACAGCACCTCTGAGCGGTCGAGCACCCCAGTGGGGACCTCAGCGGCAGCGAGCATGACGTCAGCACGACGGGGATAGCCCAGCTCACGTAGCCGCGCGACGACAGCTGCGAACTCGTGTGGCTCCCAGGTCTCGGTGGGAGTCTCGGTCTCGCCGACCTCCGCTGCGCCGACCCCGCTGTCATCGATGGCGCTCTCTTCGAGCTCCGACGTCGGGTCGTTGGCCAACGCGGTCAACAATTGGTCGAGGGTCAGCGTTCGAAAATCGACGCCGGCCCGGCTCCGCATCTCGTCGACGAGCTCGAAACGCGCACTGATCGGCGCGTTCTTGCTCAACAGGCGCCACCAGTCCTCTTTGAGGTCGTTGGTGACCAGCACAACGGGGCGGCCGCTGGTCTTGGCGCCGGCGACCAACTGCTCCCACAGGAAGTAGTCACCGAAGCCGCCGTCCGCCTTGGCAGCGTCCATGTAACCGGGCGGCTGCCTGCGGGCGAAGCGGCTCAGCCCCTGCTGTCGAATCCGTTCATCCTCCTCCAACGTGAAAGGAGCCCCGGTCCGGCCTGCGAACATCTCGCTCAGTGCCGCCAGTACGGCGTCAGAACTCGGGTCGGCGAGCGCTCGTCGAGCCCGGCTGGCCGCGGAGCGCACGCCGATCGCCTGCCGCAGGGATGTGAACGTCTCATCGACCAGCCGACTGAGATCAGCGCGCTCCGTGGAGTCGATGTCCCGGGCGGCCTCTGCAATCAGCTTCTTGACCGAAGTCTCCGCCGTAGCGAGGCCTTGTGTCGGATTGGCGGTCATGACTTCCCGGAGAACCTTGTCCCGGTTCAGCCAGAACTCCCTCTGCACCTGGGCAGGGAGGAACAGTTGATCCTGGATCTTGCGAAGCGCAGCCAGGATGTTCTCGGTGCTCGACCAGTGCACCCGGTAGAGGCCCAGCAGGGCATTTGTGTCGAGTGCGATCAAGCGACCGGCGAGAGGTGTCGTCGACGCATCACCAATCTGTTCGCCAAACACCTCATAGCCCGATCCAATCGACCGTACTGCAACAGCTGACTCGCTCATGGTCCCCTCTCGGGCGCTCCGGTCAGAGACGTTGCCAGGACCATACGGACTCATCCGAATCGCCGACGTGAGACACGTCAGTCCGGTTCTGGGTTGACGACCGCCACCCTCGCCGCAGCGCCGCCGTCCTAGTGGTCTGTCGCGCGGTCGGCGACCACACCGCGAGGACGGCGATCACCTGGCGAGGGCGGCGTGATCGGCCACCGGGCCCGCCGCGTGGGCGCCGGACCCGCGCTGCACCGCGGCTCCGGCGACCACGGGGGAAGGTCCGTCCGCTCGGGCAGGCAGGTGGTCACCTGTGGATCGTGAGCAGGCTCACTGGCACGATCTGAGCCCATGCGTGGGCTGATGCAGGACTATCCCCTGACCATCGATGCGATCTTCCGGCACGTCGAGCAGCACTACGGCGACGGGACGATCGCCACGGCCGGTCCCGGCGGCATCACGCGCAGCACCTACGCGGAATGGGCGCAGCGCACCCGCAGGCTCGGCGGCGTGCTCGACACGCTCGGGATCAGCGCCGACGGCCGGGTCGGCACGTTCGCGTGGAACTCCCAGCGGCACCTGGAGCTCTACTTCGCCGCGCCGTCCACCGGCCGGGTGCTGCACACCCTCAACGTCCGGCTCTTCCCCGAGCAGCTGACCTACATCGCCAACCACGCCGAGGACGAGGTCGTCTTCGCCGACCGCACCGTGCTGCCGCTGCTGTGGCCGCTCATCGACACGATGAAGACGGTCCGGCACGTGGTGGTCATGGACGACGGCGGGGACAACGAGATCCCCGACGACCCGCGGATCCTGGACTACGAGACGCTGCTGGCCGAGGCCGAACCGGTCGAGTTCCACGTCGAGGACGAGAACTCCGCCGCGTCGATGTGCTACACGAGCGGCACCACCGGCAACCCGAAGGGCGTCGTCTACTCGCACCGCTCGACCTGGCTGCACACCATGGGCGTGATGGCGCCCAACGCCTTCGGGCTGGCCATCCGCGACGTCGCGATGCCGGTCGTGCCGATGTTCCACGCCAACGCCTGGGGGATCGCACAGGCCGCGCCCGCCGCCGGCGCCTCGCTGGTCATGCCGGGGTCGATGATGCAGCCGCAGGCGCTGGCCGACCTCATCGTCGACGAGGGCGTCACCTTCACCGCCGGCGTCCCGACGATCTGGCAGGGCGTGCTGCCGCACCTGGCCGGCCGCCCGCACGTGCTGCGCGAGATCGGCTGCGGCGGCTCGGCGGTGCCCCGGGCGCTCAGCGAGGCCTACCGCGAGCAGGTGGGCCTGCCGATCCTGCAGGCCTGGGGAATGACCGAGACCCACCCGGTCGCCTCCTCCGGCGTCCTCCCCCGGCGGTTCGTGGACGCCGACGAGGACACCAAGGCCACCCAGCGCGCCCGTGCCGGCATCCCGTTCCTCGGCGTCGAGGCGCGCATCGTCGACGCCGAGACCCTCGAGCCGCAGCCGTGGGACGACGAGGCCACCGGCGAACTGCAGGTCCGCGGGCCGTGGTGTGCGCAGGACTACTACAACCCGGACGCCGGGGTGGTGCTGTCCACGCCGGACGGCTGGATGCGCACCGGCGACGTCGCGGCGATGGACGAGTACGGCTCGATCCGGATCGCCGACCGCACCAAGGACCTGATCAAGTCCGGTGGTGAGTGGATCAGCTCGGTGGACCTCGAGAACGCGATCATGAGCCACCCGAAGGTGAAGGAGGCCGCCGTCGTCGGCATCCCGCACCCGAAGTGGGACGAGCGCCCGCTGGCCTGCGTCGTCCTCAAGCCGGGCGAGTCCATGACGGAGGACGAGGTGCTCGAGCACCTCAAGCCGCTGGTCGCCAAGTGGTGGCTGCCCGACGCCGTCACGTTCATCGACGAGGTGCCCAAGACCAGCGTCGGCAAGTTCTCGAAGAAGGACCTCCGCGCGAAGTTCGCCGACTTCGAGCTGCCGAGCTGACGGACTCCCCGCGCGCGGCCTAACGGACGAAGGGGGGCCGGCCGGTCTCGCTCACCAGGGGCCGGCCGGCCGCCTCCCACCCGCCCATGCCGTCGCCGACGTTCACCGCGTCGTAGCCGTTCACGTTGAGCCACGCGGCCACCCGCGCGGAGCGGCCCCCGCTGCGGCAGATCACGTAGAGCGGGTCGGCCTCGGGGATGTCGTCGAGCCGCGCCGGGACGTCGCCCATCGAGATGTGCGTGGCGCCGTCGATGTGGCCGTACACCCACTCGTCGTCCTCCCGGACGTCGAGGACGACGGCGTCCTCCGGGAGCTCGGCGGCGGAGACGGTCGGGACCTGCAGCGGCATCACGTCCCCATGATGCACACGGCCGCCGCGCGTCCGGCTGCCAGGATGGACGGCGATGACCGCCTCTCCCGCCGCCCCCGTCCGCGACCCGGCCTGGTCGCTGTCCCGCGCGGCGATCGGCCTCTGGGTGACCGAGGGGGTGCTCGGCGCGCTGTTCTCCGGAGCGCTGGTGGCGGCCTTCGTCCTCTTCGTGCCCGTCGGCGGCCCGGTGCCGGTGCTCCGCTGGCTGCTGCCGGCCCTGGTCGCGGTGTACGCGGTCGTGGCGATCGGCGTCCGGCCGTGGTTCCGCCACCGGGTGCACCGCTGGGAGGTCACCGACGAGGCGGTCTACACGCTCACCGGCTGGCTGACCCGCACCTGGACGCTGGTGCCGGTCTCCCGGATCCAGACCGTCGACGTCACCCGCGGCGTGCTGCAGCAACTGTTCGGCCTGGCCACCGTCGCGGTGCTCACCGCCTCCAGCCAGGGCACGGTGCGGGTCTGGCACCTGGAGGCCGACGTCGCCGCGCGGGTCGCCGACGACCTCGCCCGCCGCGCCGAGGCCGTCCGCGACGAGGCCACGTGAGCCAGGCCGCGGCACCCGCGCGGCGGACCTCGCCGCGGATCGTGCTCGTGCACACCGCCACCTTCCGGCAGGCCCGCCAGCTGGTGCCGGTGCTCATCCCGGTCGTCGCGGTCACCGGTCTGGACGACGGGCTGACCACGGTGGTCGTCCTCGCCGGGACCATCACCGCGCTCTCCCTGCTCGCCGCCGCGCTCAGCTGGTGGCGGTTCAGCTACGCGGACGGGCCGACGGCGATGGTGGTCACCCGCGGCCTGCTGGCGCGGTCGGTGCGCACCGTGCCCAACGACCGGATCCGCGGTGTCGAGGTCGAGACGCCGCCGCTGCACCGGCTGTTCGGGCTGGTCCGCGTGCGCGTGGACGCCGCCGCGGGCGCGGTGGGGGTGAACGAGGAGGAGGTGGTCGTCGACGGCGTCCCGCGGGCCGAGGGCGACCGGCTGCGGGAGTGGCTGCTGGCCCGCCGCGGCGCGGCACCGGTGGACGACGCCGCGCGGGAGGAGCCGGCCGAGGAGGTGTTCGCCCGCTTCGACAACCGCTGGCTGCTGTACGCGCCGCTCGTCGGCAGCTACCTCGTCGTCCCGCTGGCCGCCGTCGGCACGCTGTTCCGGTTCGTCGACGAGCTGCCCGACGGCCTGGTGCCCGACGTGGAGGGACCCGACCTCTCCGACACCCAGCTCCTCGTCCTGGCCCTGCTGGCCGCGGTGCCGCTGCTGGCGCTGGCCGCGGTGGTCGGCGCGGCGGTGGTCAACTGGCGGTTCCGGCTGGTGCGGCGGGGCGGGTCGCTGGTCGCCGTCCGCGGCCTGCTGACCCGGCGGCACACCGAGCTGGAGGTCGACCGGATCCGCGGCGGCACGATCAGCGAGGGCCTGGGCATGCGCTGGGTGCGGGCGGCCCGGGTGAACGCGCTGGTCACCGGGCTCGGGCAGGCCAACCGGCGGGGGCAGCTGCTGCCGCTGGGGCCGCGGACGGAGGCCGGGGCGCTCCTGACGCGGCTGGTCGAGGACCCTGGCCCGCTGCAGCTGCACCCACCGGGGGCCCTGCGCCGGCGGCTGGTCCGCGCGCTGGCGACGGGCCTGCTGGTCACCGCGCTGGGCGGGCTGGCCGCGGCGACGCTGGGCTGGTGGTGGGTGCTCGTCGCCGGGGTGGTGCTCACCGTGCTCGGCGTGCCGATGGGGATCGGCCGGTACCGGGCGCTCGGCCACCGGGCGGGACCGCGGTCGTTCAGCGTGCGCAGCGGCTGGCTGGTGCGGGAGCAGGCGGTGCTGCAGCGCCGCGCCGTGGTCGGCTGGCAGGTGCGGCAGAGCGTGTTCCAGCGCCGGATGGGCCTGGCCACGGTGGTGGCCTGCGTCGGCGCGGGCAGCGGGGGCTACCCGGCGGTGGACATGGCGGCCGGTGAGGTGGCCTCGTACACCGCGGCCGCGTCGTCGGGCACGTGGGCGGGGACGCTCGCGGGCCGAGTTCCTGTCGGTGGGCGGTCCTAGGGTCGCGGCGTTGCCCCGCCGAGAGGAGACGCACGTGCCCGACGTCGACACCAACCAGCCCCTCGGGACGCCGACCTGGGTCGATCTCGCCGTGCCCGACCTGCAGCCGGCGCTGGACTTCTACGGCGCGGTGTTCGGCTGGGAGTTCCGCGTCGGCCCGGAGGAGTACGGCTCGTACACGACCTGCCTGCTGCGTGGCCGGCCGGCCGCGGCCGTCTTCGTCGACCCCGCGCGCACCCCGGCGTGGGACGTCTACCTGGCCACGCCGGACTGCGACGCCACCGCCGCGCTGGTGCGCGAGGCCGGCGGCACGCTGCTCCAGGAACCGGACGACGTGCTGACCCAGGGCCGGATGGCGATGGTCCGCGACCCGGTCGGCGCCCGCGTCGGGCTGTGGCAGGGCCGCGACCACGTCGGCTGCCAGGTGGTCAACGAACCGGGATCGCTGGTCCGCAACGACCTGGTCACGCCCGACCCGGAGCCGGCTCGGGCGTTCTACGCGCGGGTGTTCGGCTTCACCCTCGACGGCAACCCCGACCTGCCCGACTTCGACTTCACCTTCCTGCGCCGGCCC
This sequence comes from Geodermatophilus sp. CPCC 205761, assembly GCF_051383655.1. NCBI lineage: Bacteria > Bacillati > Actinomycetota > Actinomycetes > Geodermatophilales > Geodermatophilaceae > Geodermatophilus > Geodermatophilus sp. CPCC 205761. Next base: position 13,286 of record NZ_JALPKQ010000005.1, on the reverse strand, counting down.
GACGGCCACGAGGTCGGCGGGATCATGGGCGCTCCGGGTGCACCGGCCTCGGCCTGGAGCACGGTGTTCGAGGTGGCCGACACCGACGCGGCGGTGCGCGCGGCGGTCGGGGCCGGTGGGACGTCCCCGGGCGCCGAGGACTTCGTCTACGGGCGGATGGCCACCGTCGTCGACCCGTTCGGCGCGGAGTTCGCGGTCATCGCCCGGCCGCCGAGCTGACCGCGTCCGCGGCCTCCAGCGTGGTGACCAGCCCGGCCGCGGCACCGGGGTGCTCACCGGCCAGCAGCCCGGCAGCGGCGAGCACGTACCGCCGGTCGACGACGACGCGCGCGCCGGCCAGCACGCCGCCGGCTCCGCCGCGGTCGGCGGCCACCCGGGCGACCGCCTCCTCCAGCGCGACCGGCCCGGCGTGCCGGAACACCCCGCCGGAGAGGACGACGAGGCCGCAGGTGCGCGCACCGGCCCCGCCGGGCCCGTACGCCGCCTCTGCGCGCAGGTGCCGGCGCAGCGCGATGATCGCCGCCGCGACGCCCCGGTCCAGCGGGTCGTCGCCGGGCACCGGGAGCTGCTCCGCGGCGGCGGCCGAACGCAGCACCTCTGCACTCGCGGCCACGCCGAGGTCGCCCTCGACGGTGCGCCGCGCCGCGGGCACGCCGACCGCCTCGCGGCCCAGGGTCGCCTGCTCCGCGTCGGGGTCGGGCACGCAGTACACGTCGGTGGTCGCGCCGCCGACGTCCAGCACGACCACGCCGGGCTCCTCCGTCCTCGACCGGGCGGCCGCGAGCACGCTCACCCCCGCCAGCACGGCGTCCGGCGTCACCGTGCGCACCCACTGGACCAGCCGCGGGTCGGTCGAGAGCCGGTCGCCGCCGATGACGTGCCGGAGGAACACCTCCCGGATCGCCGCCCGCGCCGACTCGGGGGCCAGCCGGCCGATGTCGGGCAGCACGTTGTCCGCCTCGGTCACCGGCAGCCCGCCGGTCCGCAGCACGGCGGCCACCTCGTCCCGCACCGCGGCGTTCCCGGCCAGCACGACCGGGACGGACCCACGAAGGACCCCGCTGCCCCCCAGCGCTCGCACGCTCGCGCTGGGTCCCTGCAGCGGCGCCGAAGAGGCCAGTGCCACCGCGTTGTGCCGCAGCACCGAGGCCTCTCCGCCGTCGGTGCCGCCGACCAGCAGGACGACGTCCGGCGCGACCTCGGCCAGCGCCGCCAGCCCGGCGTCGTCCAGCGGGCCCGCGGCCACGTGCACCACCCGCGCCCCGGCCGACAGCGCGGCGCGGTGCCCGGCCTCGGCGCTGATCAGCTCCTCGTAGCCGACCACCGCCAGCCGCAGTCCCCCGCCGGCGCTGGAACAGGCGAGCACCGGCGCGTCGGGGAGGTCGGCGAGCGCGGCGAGCACCCCGCGGACGACGTCCTCGGGATCAGTCGGCGCCTGCGCGGTGGCCAGCAGCTCGCCCGCGGGCAGCCCGACGAGAGCGGCCTTGGTCCAGGTGGAGCCGATGTCGACGCAGGCGACGGCGCTCACTCGCGGTGCAGCCCGGCCTCGGCCGCGCCGGCGGTCAGCGCTCCCAGCCCGAAGGCCTGCACCGGGCCCAGCGCGCCGGCGTCCCGCGCCCCGTGCTCGGCGGCGTGCGTGGCACCCCAGGCCAGCAGCTCGGCGGTCAGCCCGTACGGCTCGGGTCCGGCCAGCTCCACCCGGCTGACCAGGGCGCCCGACCGGTCCCGGACCTCGGCGACCGCGCGGGTGCTGGCCTCGGCGAGGGTGCGCTCCGACGGCCCCTCGGCAACCCGGCCGCCCACCAGCGAGGCCAGCCACCGCGTGCCGTGATGGGCCAGCGGCAGCCGGCCCGCGGCGGCCGCCAGCGGGGCCAGCCGGTGCGCGACCGGGGTGAGCGCGCCGAACCAGTCCAGGTGGACGCCGACCTCCTGCAGCGTCGGGGCGAGGTCGGGCAGGGTGAGGTGCTCGGAGCCGCCGATCGACAGCCCGCGGCGGGGTCGGCCGGCGGCCTCGAACCGCCACAACCGCCGTCCGGCGACCTCCTGCGCCAGCCGGCCGCCGGTGAACACGGGGCCGGGCTCGAGCAGCACCCCCATCAGCGAGACCAGCGTGCCGCGGGAGAAGGCCTGCCCGGAGGTGCCGTCGAGGGCGTACCCGACGTCGACGCGGTGCGCCCGGTCGCCGGCCTCGGTCAGCGCCAGCGCGCCGGCGAGCACGCCGGGGACGTAGTCCAGCCCGAAGGCCGGCACCAGGGTCGCGCCGGTGACCGCCGCGCGGGGACCGGCCCGCTCGAACACCCGGCGCAGGAACGGCGGCTCGCCGGTGGAGTCCAGGTAGACCGCGCCGGCGTCGACGGCGGCCTCGACCGCGGGCCAGCCCAGCCGGAGGAACGGCCCGACGGTGCTGACCAGGACGTCGCCGTCGCCGAGCAGCGCCCGCACCGAGGCCGGGTCGGCGGCGTCCGCGCGTGCGGTCTCCAGGCCGCCGAGCCGCTCGGCCGTCCCCGCCAGCCGGTCGGGATCGCGGCCGGCGAGCACCGGCCGCGCACCGCGGGCCACGAGCGCCTCCGCCGTCCGGCCCCCCGTGTAGCCGGTCGCGCCGAAGAGGACGATGCGGGCGGTCACCCTGGCGACCCTAGCCCGCGACTGTCGATCACCGTTCCGGGTGGCGGGGCGGCGGCGTCATCGAGCCGGACCCTTTCCGCAGCAGCCCAGCGGAGCGCCCCGGCCCCGGCGGTTTCCGCGGAAACCGCCGACGGCGACGCGCGAGGCGCGCGCCCCACACGGGGACGCGCGCCTCGGCTGCTCAGTGCTGGACGGCCTTCTCCGCACCGATGCCGGTGAGCGCCCGCACCTCGAGCTCGGCCCACTTCTCCTCGTTCGGCCGCTCCTTGGACAGGACCGTGCCCAGCCAGCCGAGGAAGAACGACAGCGGGATGGACACCAGGCCCGGGTTGCTGAGCGGGAACCAGGAGAAGTCGACGTCCTGGAGCAGTGAGGTGCTCTTGCCCGTCGCCTCGACGATCGGCGCCCCCGACACCACCGGCGAGAAGATGATCAGGGTGATACAGGCGATCAGCCCGCCGTACATCGACCACAGCGCGCCCTGGGTGGTGAAGCGCTTCCAGAACAGCGTGTAGAGGATGGTCGGCAGGTTCGCCGACGCGGCGACGGCGAACGCCAGCGCCACCAGGAAGGCGATGTTCAGCCCGGCCTGGAGCGCCAGGATCCCCAGCCCGATCGAGATGGCGCCGATGATGATCGCGGTGATGCGGGCGACCCGCACCTCTCCGTTCGGCGCCACCTTGCCCTTCTTGATCACCGATGCGTAGACGTCGTGCGCGAACGAGGCCGACGCGGTGATGGTCAGGCCCGCGACGACCGCGAGGATCGTGGCGAACGCGACGCCGGCGATGATGCCGAGCAGCACCGTGCCACCGAGCTCGAACGCCAGCAGCGGTGCCGCCGCGTTCACCGCCCCCGGCGCGCCCAGGATCCTCTCTGGGCCGACGAGCGCACCCGCCCCGTAGCCGATCACCAGGCTGAACAGGTAGAAGATGCCGATCAGCCAGATCGCCCACACGACCGAGCGTCGGGCGTCCTTGGCCGTGGGCACCGTGTAGAAGCGCATGAGCACGTGCGGCAGGCCCGCCGTCCCGAGCACCAGGGCCAGGCCGAGGGAGACGAAGTCCAGCTTGGACGTGCTCGTCGCGCCGTACTGCGCGCCGGGGGCGAGGACGTCGCGGCCTTCGACGGCGTTCTCCACCGAGGCGCCGAGCAGCGCCGACAGGCTGAAACCGAACTGGGCGAGCACCCACAGGGTCATGACCAGCGCGCCGGCGATCAGCAGCGAGGCCTTGATGATCTGCACGTACGTGGTGCCGCGCATGCCGCCGACCAGCACGTAGATGATCATGAGCGCGCCCACGAGGACGACGACCAGCGCCTGCGCCGCCTCGCCGGTGACCCCGAGCAGCAGGGTCACCAGGCCGCCGGCGCCGGACATCTGCGCCAGCAGGTAGAACAGCGAGACCGCGAGGGTGGAGATCGCCGCCGCCGTCCGGACCGGTCCCTGCCGCATCCGGAAGGCCAGGACGTCGGCCATCGTGAAGCGCGCGGTGTTGCGCATCAGCTCGGCGACCAGCAGCAGCGCCACCAGCCAGGCGACGAGGAAGCCGATCGAGTAGAGGAACCCGTCGTAGCCGAAGACCGCGATCGCGCCGGCGATGCCGAGGAACGAGGCCGCGGACAGGTAGTCGCCGGCGATCGCGAGCCCGTTCTGGGTGCCGCTGATGTTGCGGCCGGCCGCGTAGTAGTCGGCGGCGCTCTTGTTGGTGCGGCTGGCCCGGAACGTGATGACCAGCGTGATCGCGACGAAGACCGCGAAGATCGAGATGTTGACGGCCGGCTCGCCGATGGTGCCCGAGTCGGCGGCGAGGATCGCGTCAGCCACGGGTGCCGCCCTTGGTCAGGGTCGGGCCGTCGCCGCGGTCACCGCGGTCACCGCGCGCGTACTCGTGGTGCTCGAGGCGCTCGCGCATCTCGTCGGCGATGGGGTCGGTCTGCCGGTTCGCGTGCGCGACGTACAGGTGGGTGATGACGAACGTCGTCACGAACTGCAGCAGCCCCAGGAGGATGCCGAGGTTGACGTTGCCGAAGACCCGGGTGGACATGAGGTCCGGTGCGTAGGTCGAGAGCAGGACGTAGAGCAGGTACCAGCTCAGGAAGGCGACGGTCATGGGGAAGGCGAAGCGCCGGAAGCGCCGCTTCAGCTCCGTGAACTCCGGCGAGTCCTGGGCCTCGCGGTACTCCTCCGGTGTCAGCAACCTGCGCTCGTCTGGTTGTGTCACGGTGCGTCCTCCCCTGTAGGCCCCCGGTGACCAGCGGAATCGTGATCGGGATCACTGTAGAGAGGGCTCCCGCCGTCGTCTCCTCATCGAGACCTATCCGTGTCACGACCGTCTGTTCGGCGTAACCGTGCGGGAACGCGCCGACGGTGCAATGGGTCATGGCCACATCTGCAGGCAGGTCGACGGGGTGGTTCCCGGTGGCGCGGGCCGACGACGTCGGGACGCGGCCGGTGGCGGTGGGCGCCGGCGGACAGGAGTACGTCGTGGTCCGGCTGCGCCCCGGCGGCGAGGTGAGCGCGTTCCCGGCCCGCTGCCCGCACCGGCTGGTGCCGCTGGCGGCGGGGGAGGTCGTCGACGGACGGCTGCAGTGCCCGTACCACGGCTGGCAGTTCGACGGCGAGGGCCGCTGCGTCTCCATCCCGTCCCTGGGCGCCGAGGGGACGCCGCCCCCGCGGGCCGACCTCACCGTGCCCTGGGCGGTGGAGGAGCGGCACGGCTGGGTCTGGCTGGCACCGGAGCGCACCACCGTCCCCGTGCCGCCGCGGCCGGCCGGAGCGGCGACGGTGGAGCCGGCGCCCGGGGTCCCCGCTCCCGACGGCCCGGTGCTCGGCAACCTCGACCCGGCGCTGGACGGCGCCTGGCACCCGGTGGCGCTCTCCCGCGAACTGCTCCCGGGCGGCTGGCTGCAGGTGCGGCTGCTGGGCCGCACCTGGATGATCCGCCGGACGCGGTCCGGCCTGGACGTCGACCCGCCCGCGTACGGCGTCCGCGAGCGCCTCGGAGTGGTGTGGCTGGCCCCGGCCGAGCCGCGCGACCTGCCGCTGGAGGTGCCCGAGGACGCCGACCGGCGGTTCGTGAGCACCTGGCTGACACCGGTGCGCTCGCCCGGCCCGGCGGGACCGCTGGCCGACACCTTCTTCGACGTCGCGCACGCCCCGTTCGTGCACAGCCGGATCGGCGGCCCACCGGAGGCCGCGGAGGTCCCCCCGTTCGCGGTCGTCCCCGAGGACGGCGGCTTCCGGGCCGAGCTGGAGCGGGCGTACGAGACGCCGCACCACCCCGACGGCGTCGACGGGGCGCCGGTGCGGCGCCGGGCCACCTACACCTACCGGGTGCCCTTCCAGCTGCGGCTGCGGCTGGACTCGCCGGACTCCGGGGCCGTCACCACGATCCTGTGCCTGCTGCAGCCCGAGGACGCGGACTCGACCCGCGTCTACACCCGGATGCTCATGTCGGCCGGCCCCGGCGAGCGGCTGCCCGGCCCCGACCTGCTCGCCCGCGAGGTGGCCATCCAGCGGGCGGTGCTCGCCGAGGACCTCGCGCTCCAGGCCCGGCTGCCCGACGCCGGACTGCCGCTGAGCACGCGGGACGAGCTGCACGTGCGGGCGGACCGGCCCGGTGTCGCGCTGCGGCAGGCGCTCTGCGACTTCGTGCGGGCCGCCTCCGGGCTGCGCGGAGCCGCGTGACGGTCACTCCGCGGGCAGCGGCTCCCCGCACGCCGCGCACCGCGTGGGCGGGTCCTCCTCGGCCATCCGCCCGCAGGCCGGGCAGACCCGCTGCAGCCAGCAGGCCGGGTCGCCGCCCTCCGGCTCGGCGGGACGGCGCGACCCCGGTCGGAGCGGAGCGGGCGCGGGCTCGTCGGACGTCACCGGCACATCATGGCCGCGGGCTGGGATGCTGGCGGGCGTGCCGTCCCCCGCTGCCCTCCGCACCGCACTCGCCGTCGTCGCCACCCTCGCCGGGCCGGCCGCCTGGGTGACACGTGCCGCCTGGGGGCTGCCGACCGCGCTCGGCGCCAGCCGGCGGGAGGTGCGGCCGTACGTCGTCGGGTCGCCGCAGTTCTCGGAGGGCCGCTTCCACAACCGGGTCGCCACCCCGTCGCTGCCGCCGGCCAGCGCCCGCCGCGGCCTGCTCCGCCAGATGCACGAGGAGCGGCACACCGGGCTGCCGGCGCGCCCGGTGCCGCTGGTGCGCCCGGAGCTCCCCGCGGAGGCGGCCGAGCTCGCGGTGACCTGGTTCGGCCACTCCAGCGCGCTCATCGAGGTCGACGGGCGCCGGGTGCTGGTCGACCCGGTGTGGGGCGAGCGCGTCTCGCCGTCCCCCCTGCTCGGCCCGACCCGCCTCCACCCGGCGCCGGGGCCGCTCGCCGACCTGCCGCGGGTGGACGCCGTCCTCGTCTCGCACGACCACTACGACCACCTCGACCTGCCCACCGTCCGTGAGCTGGTGCGGACCCAGACCGCGCCGTTCGTCGTACCGCTGGGGATCGGCGCCCACCTGCGCGGCTGGGGCGTGCCGGAGGAGCGGATCGTCGAGCTGGACTGGGAGGGCGCGGCCACCGTCGCGGGGCTGACGCTGACCTGCACCGAGGCGCGGCACTTCTCCGGCCGGTTCTTCGCCCGGGACACCACGCTGTGGGCCTCCTGGGTGATCTCCGGGCCGCGGCACCGGGCGTTCTTCGGCGGCGACACCGGCTACACGCCCACCTTCGCCGCCATCGGCGCCCGCCTGGGCCCGTTCGACCTGACGCTGCTGCCGATCGGCGCCTACAACGACGCCTGGCAGTACATCCACATGACGCCGGAGGAGGCCGTCCGCGCCCACGGGGACCTCGGCGGGGGCCTGCTCGTGCCGATCCACTGGGCGACGTTCAACCTGGCGTTCCACCGCTGGGCCGAGCCGGTGCAGCGGCTGTGCGCCGCGGCGCAGCGGTCGGAGGTGCAGGTGGCGGTGCCGCGGCCGGGCGAGCGGGTCGACGTCCTGGCGCCGCCGCGGCTCACCGACTGGTGGACGTCGGTCGGGTCGGCCGCCGACGAGCCGGAGGTGGACGGCGACGCCGGGGCGGGCAGCTCGGTGCTGGCACGGGCGGCGTCCTGGCTGGTGGCCCGGCGGCAGGGCTGAGCGGAGTCGCTCGGCGGCGTGTCCGCACTCCAGCGACCCCGCTCAGCGCAGCAGCTTGGACATCCGCCGGTCGGCCAGCGGCTTGCCGCCGGTCTGGCAGGTCGGGCAGTACTGCAGCGAGGTGTCGGCGAAGCTCACCTCGCGGACGGTGTCGCCGCAGACCGGGCACGGCAGCCCGGTGCGGGCGTGCACCTGCAGCCCCGAGCGCTTCTCGCCCTTCATCGTCGCCGCCCGCTGGCCGACCTGACGGTCGAGCGCGTCGGTGAGCGTCGCCCGCATCGCGTCGTAGAGCCGGATCAGCTCGTCGTCGTCGATCCGGTTGGCCATCTTGAACGGCGACAGCCGGGCGGCGTGCAGGATCTCGTCGGAGTAGGCGTTGCCGATGCCGGCGATCACGGTCTGGTCGGTGAGGGTGCCCTTGAGCTGGCCGGAGCGCCCGCCGAGCAGCGCCGCGAACTGCTCGCGGTCGACGGCGAGCGCGTCGGGGCCCAGCCGGGCGATGCCGGGCACCTCGGCCGGCGTCCGGACGACGTACACCGCCAGGCCCTTGCGGGTGCCCTGCTCGGTGAGGTCGAAGCCGTTGCCGTCGTCGAGGTGCACCCGCAGGGCCAGCGGGCCCTTGCCCGGCTTGGGCGGGGCGGCCGGGAGCCCGGTGCGCCAGTGCAGCCAGCCGGCCCGCGCCAGGTGGACGACGAGGTGCAGCCCGGAGACGTCGAGGTCGAGGAACTTCCCGTGCCGCGCGACGCCGGTCAGCTCCAGTCCCGCCAGCGCGGACAGCGGCGGGTCGAAGGTCTTGATCGCCTGGACGGCGGCCAGGTCGACCCTCGTCACCACCTTGCCGACGGCGTTGTCGCGGAGGAACGCGGTCAGCGCCTCCACCTCGGGCAGCTCGGGCACCGGGTCATGATGCCCTGCTCAGCGCCGTCCCCGCCGTCCCCCGATCCGGGCGGTTTCCGCGGAAACCGGCGCCGTCGCGGCCCCGTCCGGAGGCTCGCCCCGAGCCTGCGAGGGGTGAGTGGGACGGGGTCCTTTCTCAGTCGGTGTCGTCGTCGCTGACCGGGGCGGTGGCGCCGGGCTCGTGCCGGGCCTGGTCGGCGACCGCGGCGGCGACCGCCTGCGTGACGGCGGGGTCGAACACGCTCGGGATGATGTAGTTGGCGTTGAGCTGGTCGTCGCGGACCACCGCGGCGATCGCCTCGGCCGCCGCCAGCAGCATGCCGTCGCTGATCTCCCGGGCCCGCGCGTCGAGCAGGCCGCGGAACACGCCGGGGAACGCGAGCACGTTGTTGATCTGGTTCGGCAGGTCGGAGCGGCCGGAGGCGACGACGGCGGCGTACTGCCGGGCGCGGACCGGGTCGACCTCCGGCGTCGGGTTGGCCATCGGGAAGACGACGGCGTCCGACGCCATCCGGGCGAGGTCCTCCGGGCGCAGCACGTTGCCCGCGCTGACCCCGATGAAGACGTCGGCGCCGTCGAGGGCGTCGGGCAGCTCGCCGCGCACGCCGTCGGGGTTGGTGCGCGCGGCCAGCTCGCGCTTGGCCGGGGAGAGCCGCTCGTCGTCGGGCGAGAGGATGCCCTCGCGGTCCCACACCAGCACGCGGCGGGCGCCGGCCTTGAGCATGAGGTGCACGATCGCCGTCCCGGCCGCACCGCCGCCGGCGACGACGATCTTCACGTCCTCGAGCCGCTTGTCCACGACCCGCAGGGCGTTGCGCAGTGCGGCCAGCGCGACGATCGCCGTCCCGTGCTGGTCGTCGTGGAAGACCGGGATGTCGAGCTTCTCGCGCAGCCGGGCCTCGATCTCGAAGCAGCGCGGCGCGGCGATGTCCTCGAGGTTGATGCCGCCGAAGCCGGGGGCGATCAGCTCGACGGTGCGCACGATCTCGTCGACGTCCTGGGTGTCCAGGCAGATCGGCCACGCGTCGATGTCGGCGAACCGCTTGAACAGGACGGCCTTGCCCTCCATGACCGGCATCGCCGCGCCCGGGCCGATGTCGCCGAGGCCCAGCACCGCGGAGCCGTCGGTGACGACGGCGACGGTGTTGCCCTTGATCGTCAGCCGGCGGACGTCGTCGGGGTTGTCCGCCAGCGCGAGGCACACCCGCGCGACGCCGGGCGTGTAGGCCATCGACAGGTCGTCGCGGGTCTTCAGCGGCACCTTCGAGGCGACCTCGAGCTTGCCGCCGAGGTGCAGCAGGAAGGTCCGGTCGCTGACCTTGCGGACCTTCACCCCGGGGACGGAACGCAGCGCGTCGACCATCTCCTCGGAGTGCGCGGCGTCCGCGGCCGAGCAGGTGACGTCGACGGTCAGGCCGTCGGAGCGGGAGTCGACGACGTCGATCGCGGTGACCGCGCCACCGGCGGTGCCGACCGCCGTGGCGATCCGGCCGATCGAGGCGGGGTCGCCGTCGGCGGTGAGCCGGACGGTGATCGAGTAGGACGCCGAGGTGACCGGCCCGCGGGGCGGCGTCGCCGGCCCGCCGAGGGCGGTGTCGTCGGTGCTGGGCGTGGCTGCGGTGTCGGTGCTCATGGCGGGTGCCATCGTCCCACTCCTGCCGGGTGCCGACTCCCTTGCGGTCACAACGGTCGGCCGGGGCTCAGGTCGGCGGCCGCGACACCCGGCCCTCGGCCCGGGCCTTGAGCCCGTCGCAGAACTGCCGGAACGACGGGTTGAGGTCCGGCGTGGTGCGCCCGAGCAGGCCGGCGAGCGGGCCGGTGTGGTCCTCGCGGACGGTGAGCGCCGTGCCGCCGTCCTCCTGCCGGTCGAGCCGGTAGGTGCGCTCGATGACGGCGGCCCCGAGGGGCAGCCCGCCGCGCCAGCGCATGGCCTCGCCGGGGCGCAGCTCGGTGACGGTCACGACGAACGGGCGGCTGCGGATCATCGTGGCGTAGAGCGTGAGCCGCTCCCCGAGCGCGACCCGGCCCTCCACCCGGTCGACGCCGGAGTTCCAGTCCCGCCAGCTGCCGACGTCGACCAGCACCGCCCACACCTGCTCGGGGCTCGCGTCGATCCGGGCGGCCGCCTCGAAGCTCCTCATCCCGTCACCCGGCCTTCACACCCGTGACCTGCAGGTACGTGTTGGGGACGACGATCCCCGGCCCGCCGCCGCGGGTGAAGCTCCCCCACATGTCGCTGAACTCGCGCTCGAGGGCGTCCCGCCCGAGGTCGTCGAGCCGTTCCCACGCCACGTGCACCGGGCCGAACCAGTCCCGGTAGCGCTGCCACTGCGCCGCGACCGAGGGGGCGGTGAACTCGACGGTCCGCTCGCTGTGCTTCACCTGGCGCAGCGCGCCGCGGTCGAAGATCCCCTGCACGCCCTCGGGCGTCCCCCACCGCAGCGGCTCTCCGGCGGCGTCCTCCGGGTCGTGCCGGGCGAGCAGTGCCAGCAGCCGCCCGCCGGGCGCCTCCGGCCGCCATGCGGTCAGGCCCAGCCGGCCGCCCGGCCTGAGCACCCGCACCAGCTCCCGGGCGGCCTGCTCGGGGTCGGCGGCGAACACCACGCCGAAGGTGGAGACGACGACGTCGAAGGAGTCGTCGGGGAACGGCAGCTCTCCGGCGTCGGCGACCTCGGTGCCGATGGTCAGACCCTCGACCTCGGCCCGGCGGAGGGCGTACTCCAGCAGCTCGGGGACGAGGTCGCTGCACACCGCCTCGGCGTCGCGGCGGGCGGCGGCCAGCGCCGTGTTGCCGGTGCCGCCGCCGACGTCGAGCACCCGGTCGCCCGGACGGACGCCCAGGTCGGCGACGAGCTGCTCGCTGCAGGGCACCAGCCGGACACCGACCTTCTGGTAGTCGCCGGCCGCCCAGACCTCGCGGCTCCGCGCGGCGGTGGAGGCCGTCATGCCCGCAGTGTGCCCTCCGTCACACCGGCCCGGAAGTGGCGGGGCGGTCGTGAGGCGCGGGGCGACGTCGCCGGCGCCCGCCCGGTCGGGGTCGGCCGCCAGCTCCCGGGCCCAGGCGACCAGGCCGGGGGCGTCGACGTCGTGCGGCGGGTCGGCGGCGTAGGCCGCGACGTTGCCGGCGCCGCGCTCGAGCAGCGTGGCCGCCCCGCGCGGGTTGCCGCGGCCGACGTGGGTCAGCCCGACGGCGAGCTGCGCCAGGCCCCGCCAGAGCTGCCGTTCGGCCTCCGGGGCGGACTTCCAGGCGTCCTCGAGCACCTCGTGGGCGTGGAACGGCCGGCCGGCGTCCAGCAGCCGCTGCGCCTCGGCGAGGGCGTCGGCCGGGGCACGCACCAGCCCCTCGGGGGCGCGCTCCACCCCGGCCTCCCCGTACGGCAGCGGCCGACCCAGGGCGTCGCGGGGGCGGGCGTTGCGCGCCCGGCCGGCGGGATCGCGGTCGCGGTCGGCGTCCATCCCCCGATCCTGACCCCGATCCCGGCCGACGGCCTTGTCCTGTCGGTGGTCGCGTGCAGGATGGGCACCGAGGACGGCCGCACGACGGGCCGCCCCCGCACCGACCCGCGGTCGACGTCGTCGACCGGTCCGGACCTGGAGGGGGTGGGGCCCGTGGCCCCGGTCATCGAGGAGCGCTCGGTCGCGCTCGACCTGGAGACCGCCGCGGCGCAGGTCGCCGGCGCGGCACTGCGGCCCGGCCCGGTGGGCGCCGTCGGCCTGGAGCTCGAGGCCCACCTGGTCGACCTCGCCGATCCGGCCACCCGCGTGCCGTGGGCGCGGATCGGCCGAGTCGTCGACGCGCTGCCCGCCCTGCCCGGCGGCAGCCGGGTCACCCTCGAGCCCGGCGGGCAGGTGGAGCTCTCGGGTCCGCCGCTGGCCGGCGTCGTCGAGGCGGTGGCGGCGCTGCGCGCCGACCGGGACGCGCTGGCCGCCGTCCTGGCCGCCGAGCGGCTCGGGGTCGCGCCGGTCGGCGCCGACCCGGTGCGCCCGCCGCGGCGGGTCAGCCCGCAGGCCCGCTACACCGCGATGGAGGAGCACTTCGCCGCCGTCGGCTGCGCGGAGGCGGGGACGGCGATGATGACGGGCACGGCGTCGCTGCAGGTCAACCTGGAGGCCGGTCCGCGGGGCGGGTGGAGCCGGCGGGTCGCGCTGGCCCACCAGCTCGGGCCGGTGCTGGTCGCCGTCTCCGCCTGCTCCCCGCTCGCCGCGGGCCGGGCGACCGGCTGGGCGTCGCACCGCCAGCAGGTGTGGGGGGAGATCGACCAGGCCCGGTGCGGCCCGCTCCTGGGCGGCGCCGACCCGGCCGGCGAGTGGGCGGAGTACGCCCTCTCGGCGCCGGTCATGCTCGTCCGGGACCCCACCACCGGCGGAGCCGCGCCGGTGCGGGGGCGGGTGCCGTTCGGCGCGTGGGTCACCGGGGCGGCGCCGCTGGGGGGCCGCCGGCCCACCGCGGCGGACCTGGACTACCACCTGACCACGCTGTTCCCCCCGGTCCGGCCGCGCGGCTACCTGGAGATCCGCTACCTCGACGCGGCGCCCGAGCCGTGGTGGCCGGCGCTCGCGGCGGTGACGGCGACGTCGCCGACCTCGTGCTCTGGGACCCGGGGCTGTTCGGGGTCCGGCCGCACGCCGTCCTCAAGG